>NZ_JASLCN010000395.1 GCF_030151805.1 Fluviicola sp. | reverse complement strand
CTGCGGATCAGACAAACGCTTTGATTGAGTCGGTAAGCGGAGTGGACTTGAAAGTCTACCCGAATCCGGCGAAAGAAAAAATGACGATTCACCTGGAATCCAATCAGGATTTTTCCCTGGAAGTGGAGGTTTTGAGTTTGTTGGGAACTGTGGAATCGGTAGTTCGTCCGGTGCAATTGTCACAAGGAATCCATGAATTTGAACTCAACGCCCAGGAAATGAAATTGAGCAAAGGAGTATACTATCTGAGATTGCAGGTGAATGGCCTTGAAAAACAATGGAAGATCTGCTTCAATTAAGTGAACGATTCAAATTGCAATCCCCGGAATAAATGATGCGCGTTTCTGTTTTCTTTATTGTGTTTCTTGTTACCGCAACCTCTTTGATGAGTATTCGGGAACATTCCTCTGCTGTGGTGGAAGAGAAATCCGGTTTCAATCAGTATGTGTTGCAGGAACTTCAGTTAGTGATTGATGAATTAAAAGATTTCCAATCCGGTTTGGGCGATTTGGATCAATCAAAGGAGCATTACTTCAAAACCAGGCAATATTACAAGCATATCGAATTCTTTGTCGAGCACATTGCACCTGTACAGGCGAAGTATCAGATTAACGGAGCGCTTGTTCCGAAGTTTTCAGAATACGAAGAAGGTTTTGTAGTAGATCCATGCGGTTTTCAGCGAATTGAAGAAATTCTTTTTTCGGGAGAGGAAATTGATTCCAAAACGTTGGAGCATGAAGTGGTGGATTTAATCGTTGTTTTTCAGGAATTGAAAAATGCGTGTTTGTCAATTGCATTGGATGATCATATTTATCTGGAAATGTTTCAGCTGCAATTGGTGCGTATTGCTGCAATGAATCTCAACGGGTATGACGCAACATTTACGAAAACAAACCTTCAGGAAACGGATGAAACCCTGGCATCCATGTCAGAGCTGATAAAACGCTTTCGATTGAAGTACGGAACAAAAGGAGAACTAAAAGCCCGGTTTCAATCACTGAATGAGAGTATTCTGAATGCACGAAAATGTTTGAAGAAAAATCCGGACTTCGACACCTTTAACCGTCTGGACTTTATTACGTTTTATATTGAGGAAATCAATCTGAACCTGGTTCTTCTGCACCGTGCTTTAAGTCTTCCCTGGTCGGATCACAAACAGGCGCTTCGCCTGGATTCTGAGCGTTTGTTTTCGAAAGAAACCTTGAATCCGCAATTCTTTTCAATTTACTACTCCGATGCATCCGATCTGGAAAAGCAGGCAGCTTTGGGAAAATTGCTGTTTTATGATCCCATTCTTTCAGCCAATAACGAACGGGCGTGCAGCAGCTGCCACCAGCCTGATAAAGCTTTTACAGACGGATTGAAAACCAGCCAGGCATTTAACAAAGATGGTTTTTTGGAGCGTAATGCGCCATCATTGATCAATGTGTTGTACCAAAAAGCATTTTTTTACGATGGAAAAGCCTATCAGATAGAACAGCAAATCCGGGATGTTGTGCACAACGAACGTGAAATGGGAAGCAAACTTTCGGAAGTGGTTCTGAAATTGAGAAAAAGCCGGGAGTACAAAGCATTGTTTGAAGAAGCATTTACAATTCAAAAAGACGCAGCTATTTCAGAATATGCAATCCAAAAAGCAATTGCAGAATACGAAAAAACACTCATTGCCATGGACAGCCGTTTTGACCGCTACCTGTCCGGAGATCGCAATGCATTGAATTCACGTGAAGTAAGCGGGTACAATCTCTTTGCCGGAAAAGCACTTTGCGGTTCTTGTCATTTCTTTCCGCTTTTTAACGGAACAGTTCCTCCCTATTTCATGGATTCGGAATATGAAATTTTGGGAACGCCTCAAACCAAAGAAAATCGTTCATTGGATCCTGATTTAGGTCGCTACAAGGTCACGTATGTTGAGAAACAGAAATACGCATTTAAAACTCCGACTGTTCGCAATAGTGAACTGACTGCGCCGTATATGCACAACGGAGTTTATTCCGATTTGAACCAGGTGCTCGATTTCTATAAAAAAGGTGGCGGAGAAGGATTGAAATACCCGGTTCCGAATCAAACCTTGCCTTTCGATTCATTGCAGTTGAGTAACCAGGAACAGCAGGATATCATCCTGTTTTTAAAAACGCTTACAGATACAAGCGGATTGAATCAACGCCCTTTCAAATTACCGCGCTTCGAAACCATGCCCGAATGGAACTCCCGTATCTGGGGTGGAAACTACTGAAATTTAACGCAGGTACTAAACCGATTTAACAATTGCTTTTAATTGTTAATCAACATTCTAACGGTTATTTAACAGACCCTGAATAGTTTAGTTAAATGCTGTAGGTTCCTTTGCAATGCGAAAAAGCTTATGAAAAAACTACTTCTACTTATTGCCCTGCAGCAGTTAATCTTTTCTACTACCCTTGAAGGACAAACTGTGCTTTTACCTTCCGGAAGTACCTGGAAGTACAATGACAGCGGATTGGATTTGGGAACTTCCTGGAAAGAGTCTTCCTTTAACGATAATACCTGGTCTTCCGGTCCGGCCGAATTAGGTTATGGCGATGGAGACGAACAAACAGTTGTTTCCTACGGACCAAGTTCCGGGAATAAATACATCACGACTTACTTCCGGAAAGTTTTTTACGTTTCGAACCCTGCACAGTATCAGGAAATAATTGGTGCTGTTTTGCGTGACGACGGAGCGGTTGTGTATGTAAACGGCACGGAAGTCTTCAGAACGAATATGCCGTCCGGAACGATTTCAAATCAAACAGTGGCATCTTCAACCGTTGCGTTTGGTGCAGAAGATGATTATTTCAATTTTGCATTCAGTCCCGGACTTCTCACGAGCGGGAATAATGTGATCGCGGTGGAAATTCACCAGGACGAAGCAAGCAGTTCGGACATCAGTTTTAACCTTTCGCTGAGTGGATCTCAGAATTCCCAGGTCATTCAGGTTACAAGAGAACCGTATCTGAATACCGGAACAGCAAATTCCATGATTGTTCGCTGGCAGACAGATATTCCCTGCGATTCAAAAGTGCGCTACGGAACAAACCCGAATAATCTGACACTTTCGGCGACCGTTTTCCCGTATGCAACAGAACATGCTGTGAAAATCACGGGCTTGCAGCCAAAAACAACATACTATTACTCGATCGGAACTTCAGCAACGGAATTGATGCCGGCTCACACAGATCAATATTTTAAAACAAGCCCGGTTGAAGGATCCAGTGATTTGTACCGTTTCTGGGCAATCGGCGATGCAGGAATGTCGGATGGAAACCAGCGTGCGGTGAGAGACGGTTACCTGGTTTACAATGAAAACAAACACATTGATGGCTGGATCATGCTGGGAGATAACGCCTATGGAAACGGAATCAGCGATGGAACACAAAGTTGTTACCAAACGGCAGTATTCAGCCAGATGTATGCCGACCTGATTTCAAAAACGGTTTGCTGGCCCGCATTGGGAAACCACGATTACAACAATCACATTCCATTTTCACCTTCGCCGGCATACTTTGATATTTTCAATCTTCCGACGAACGGAGAAGCGGGCGGAGTGGCTTCCGGAACAGAAAAATACTATTCATACAATTACGGAAACATCCATTTTATTGTGCTCGACAGTTATGACGAAAATCGTTCGGGAACAGCTCCAATGGCAACCTGGCTTATCTCTGATTTGCAGCAAACAACTTCCGAATGGATCATTGCTTATTGGCATCATCCTCCGTACACCAAAGGAAGCCACGATTCCGACAATCCCATTTTCATGGATGGAGAATGTGAAGATATGCGCGAAAACATCCTTCCGATCCTGGAACAATACGGGGTCGATTTGGTTTTAAACGGACACAGCCATTCCTATGAACGAAGCTTTTTAATTGATTCTCACTATGGAACTTCCGGAACCCTGGCCCAGCAAATGATCAAAGACAACGGTTCGGGAGGAAACCTGGATGATTGCCCGTATCAAAAAGAAACAAGCTATTCGAAATCCCATAAAGGAACGGTTTACGCAGTTGTAGGAAACTCAGGAAAATTGAGCTCCGTTTCTTCCGGCTGGCCGCATCCGGTTTGCAGTTATTCCGATAAGGATAATATGGGAAGTTTGAGTATTGAAATTCACAAAAACAGGTTGGATGCAGCGTTTGTTACCACAACCGGTTCTGTGTTGGATCGCTTTTCAATCATAAAAAATGCAGGAACTTCTCAGCACTTGCTTGCCTGTCAGAATGATATCGTGAACCTCGTTCCTTCCTTTCCCGGAAAAGTTCTGTGGCAGCCCAACCAGGTGTTAGCAGATTCATTGTCGGTGATCGTTACGCACACAACCATGTATTTGGCAAGCGATACGAATGGTTGTATTGTCGATACGTTCTTTGTTGAATTGGACAATTCGATCAATTGCACGGCGGGACTTTTGAATGAATCGGGCCTGACTCCCAAAGTCTGGACTAATTCCTGGCAAGACAATCATTTTATTCCGGTTCGCTGGTCAGGATTTAACGGAAACGAACTGAATATCGAAGTTTGGTCACTTCAGGGGCAGCTGATTCATGCCGAAACAGTACCCAACAACTCCAATAAACAACTCCTTATTCCGGCCGATAATGCGGTGTCCGGAACCTATATTCTCAAAGTCAGTGATAACGAGAGTACCGTTTTTCTGAAAATTTTACATTAATAAACGAAGGAATGATTAAGCAACAAATTTTTTTAGGGCTTTGTGTGGCGTTCGCGCAAACAACAATGGCCCAGTGTGATACAACAGATGTTTCTGGCAATATGATTGTCAGCAGTTCCACATTCATGTCGGGAGTATACCGCGTGACGGGGAAGTTCCAGGTGAACTCGGGTACAACGGTTTTTGTACAACCGTATTCCGTTAATTCCTGTGGAAAGTTAGAAATCATCGCTTCCGAAATTGTGATTGATGGAATGATCAACGGGGATTACGCCGGATATACCGGTGGAGTTGGAGGTGCACCCGGACAAACCGTGAATAGTTTAACCGGAGATCAGACAGCAATTAACTCGTGTTCGAATAAGGATAACACGGGATTGGTTCAATTGAGTGGTGGAGCCTTCGGTTTACCGGGTACAGGTCCGGGAGCCGGAGCAAGTGCAGCGGCCGGAGCTACAGGTTCCGGTCCGAAACAAATTTGTTTGAACTCGGATGATGAACCGGGAATGATTGCAGGTTCCGGTGGAGCAGGTGCAGGTTCCGGTGCAAGTTATGGTGGAGCAGGTACTTCCGGTGGTTCCGGTGGAGCGGGATCTTCGGATTATGTTGCTTCCGGGTTGAGTGTTTCATCTGCTTATCCTGTTCAGGGAGGAAGTGGCGGAAATGGAGGTGCTGCCGGTGCTGTATACGGAACCTTATCCGGAATGGATATTCAACCTGGTTCGGGAGGCTCCGGAGCAGGAGGTGGCGGAAGATCTTTTGATATCGGATTGGCAGGAGGAAATGGTGGAGCCGGAGGAGGATCAGTCATTCTGCGCGCTTCAGATAATTTGACGTTGTCGGGAACAATTAGCGTAAATGGCGGTGATGGCCAGGCAGGCGGACAAGGTGGTAACGGCGGAGCAACTTCGAAATGTTGTTCGGATGGTTGTGACGATTGCGGAGAAGCAACGCTTTCAACAGGAGCTGGTGGAGCCGGTGGCGCCGGAGGTGGTTCGGGAGGCGGAATTTTACTTTTCGCAGAAGACGATGCGTCGATCACAGGAACATTGTCTGCAAAAGGAGGTTCCGGTGGTGCGGGCGGTTCTCGTGGAAATGGTGTTTCTTGTAACTATTCTGCTACTTTCTGCGGATCACAATCATTGACTTCGAATAACGGAAATCCGGGGCAAAGTGGCGGAGCCGGAGGAGGAGGTCGTGTGAAAGTATTTGTTCCGATTTGTTCGGCTGCAGTGGTAAATCCTACGGTGAACTTTAACGGCGGAACCGGAGCAAGCACAGGAACTGACGGAACTTATTTCGTAGGGTGCAGCGAACTTTCTGTCATGGAATTGGCGTCCAATTTCAAACTGGATATTTTCCCGAATCCTGCAACAAATGAAATTCGTTTGGCAGTGAGCCAATCAATGGAAAATGCAGCGGTGAGTTTGGTAGACCTTTCCGGAAGAATCGTGTATGCAGAAACACATACCTTTTCAGTAAATGCAGTAACTATTCCATTGGAAAACCTGGCTCCTGGTACGTATCAGGTAGTTTTGAACTGGCAGGGAAATTCGATTGTGAAAAAATTGATTAAGAACTGATGCGCAACTTTATTTCCGCTTTATTTTTCCTGGGTTTCTCCTTTTCTGGAATCAGCCAGCATACGCCCAAAACAGTCAATGCCTGTTTGAAACCGTTTTATCATGGTGTGGCTTCAGGAGATCCTTTATCTGACCGCGTGATTTTGTGGACACGGATTACTCCTGATAATGGAAGCAGTGCATCGCAGATTGTTGAATGGAAAATTGCAAAAGACACGGCTTTTACCATTGGTTTATCGGGAGGTGTGGTATTGACAGACCAATCAAAAGATTATACGGTAAAAGTAGACGCTACAGGACTTGATCCGAATACAACCTATTTCTACCAGTTTAAATCAGATACGCTGAAAAGTGTGATCGGACGGACGAGAACTGCTCCGGTTGGAGATAGCGACAGCTTGCGCTTTGCAGTGGTTTCCTGCGCCAATTACGAAGCAGGCTACTTCAATGTGTTTTCCACTCTGAAGGAACGAAACGATTTTGATGCAGTGATCTGTTTGGGAGATTACATTTATGAATACGAATCGGGAGGATATTCTCCCAACCCGTCGGTAAACAGACAATGGGATCCAACCAACGAAATCCTCTCCCTTCCGGATTACCGAGCACGTTATTCGACCTATCGCCTGGATGACGATTTGCGGGATCTGCATCAGCAATTTCCAATGATCGTTGTGTGGGATGACCACGAAACGGCAAATGATGCCTGGATGAACGGAGCAGAAAATCACCAGGCGAATGAAGGAAGTTTCGCAGTTCGCAAAGCAGCAGCCAAACAAGCCTTTTTTGAATGGCTTCCGATCAGGGTTACCGGAACAAGTGATCCTTACCAGATTTTCCGGGAGATCAAATACGGAGATTTACTTGATTTGATTATGCTGGATACACGCTTGCACGGAAGAGACCAACAAGCAGGAACAAGCGGAACAACCGTAAATTCAACGACCCGTCAATTGCTTGGAGCGGATCAGTTTTCCTGGTTGGGAAACCGTCTGTCACAAAGTACGGAACGATGGAAAGTCATCGCGCAGCAAGTAATGATTGCTCCTCTGACTTTATTCGGTGCAGCATTGAACGGAGATCAGTGGGATGGTTATCCCGCAGAACGAAACAGGGTTTTGAATCATATTTTGACGTATAATATCAGTGATGTTGTGGTGATTACAGGAGATATTCACTCGTCCTGGGCAAATGATATCCCGACTTCGTCCTACAATGGTTCTACGGGAAGCGGATCAGCCGGAGTGGAATTTGTTGCTCCGAGTGTTACCTCACCGGGAATGAATATTCCGGGTGGAGCAGGAGCACTCATGCTGGCGAATTCTCATATCAAGTTTGCAGAACTATCCACACATGGATTTGTGATGCTGGACATCAACAAACAGCGTACGCAGGCAGATTGGTACTTTGTAAATACGATCGATTCGAGAAATTCCGGGTTTTCCTATGCAAAATCGTTTAAAACGAATCATTTGTCCCGGAACCTGGAGTTGGTGAATGCGGCAAGTCTTCCACGCAACCTGATTCAGGGCTTTCAACCTCGGAATTGCCCGTATTACGCACCTTCCCCGGTTAGTCATGTTGGTTTGAACGAGGAAGCACCGGTAATTTTGAGCCTTTTCCCGAATCCTTCATCAGAGAATGTATGTATGAATCTGAGTCTTCCGTTCCAGGAAGCAAGCGAAATCTTTTTGATCGACGGGACCGGAAAGAAAATATCCTTGAAACAGACCTGGAAAGCGCAGGCAGGAACAACGCAATTCATGTTTGATATCCGTGATTTGGCTGCGGGAACATACATTCTGCACATTCAAAACGGAAATAGCTACACACAAGCCAAAGTGGTGAAAAACTAAAACAGGTCTTGTATGAGAATTTAGAAGAGGGCAATAAAAATCGTCTGCGTCCTTTGCATCATCTTAAATAAAAAAACCGGCATGACTCACTCAATGCCGGTTTTTGTTTTTCTATTATTTCTTATTTCCCGAAATACAATTTCTTCCACTTCTTGTATTGAGTCTTTTGAATGCTCTCCATGACTTCTAAGTAAGATCTGGCATAGTAATTCCGGACTCCGAAACCACCTGTTTCTCCGGTTATTGATTGGGTATGCAATACTTCGTTGTTGGCAAGATTGATGAAAACAACATGATAGATTCCGTGCTCGAGTGGTTTGTTCAGACATTCTGCAATAAAGAAAACTCCGATTCCCTCTTTCACGTCAAAATCATAATCCTTTACGAACTCCTTAATCTGATCCGCAGTATAATGAGTTTCCTTCGTAACCTCCATTTCCTCAACATTTGCCTGGTTGTTGATTTTTGTAATCGGATCCAGGTTAATTTCAACCGATTTTTTATGCAGCATTTCAGACACGTTATACTTGTCGGCTTCGTAAATGAACAAATTATTCCAACCCTTGAAATACTTGTTTTTTAGTAACTCAGCATTCTTTTCGCCACTTTCTTCCGATTGTGCAAAGGAAGCAATCAACTGAACATGGGAAAAGTCGATTCCGAACCAGTAAAACGGCACAGTGGATTCCTGAAAAAGGTCTTGCATCGTTTGAGCCTGAGTCATTTGGCCAAAACATAAGAATGATATGAAAAAGAAGAGTCTTTTTTTCACGATAAAAGATTTAAGTGATTTTGGCGCAAAGTTAGGAATAACCTGAGGATTTTAGGGTTTAAACTGAAAAAAGCTGCTTCATTTTTTGAAACAGCTCTTTTATCAGAATCAAATATTCATTTTGCAAGGGTTTGAAATCACTTAGCGGCAAATACTTACTTCAGGATAATTTCCTTGTAGTTTATTGTTTTTCCGGATTGAATTTCTAAAAAGGCTTTGAACTCTTTTTCATTCAGGGAAATGGATAACAATCTCTTGTCGGAGCCAAGTGTTACATCCATTCGGTCATTACTGAGTTCGTTGCCATCTTTTGGATTCAAAGCAATGTCGAAAAAGGTAAATTCAGCATCCTGTTTGGCGAAAAACTTGTTGATGTGCTGATTTCTATCCATATTGACCGTAAAGTCGGCCAACAGGATATGAATTTTTCCATCTTTCATAAATGGAGTTCCGGAATAGAAATTGGGCATTTGAAAGGATGTAAGAATTGGTTTAATCCATTGCATATTCCCATCATCATCAATTTTGCTGACATAAAGAGCAGAAACCAATTCCGGGGTCACGGTAGGATTACTGATAGTTGCGTACAAGTCATCGCCCGACCTCAACAGAGAAATGTATCCGTAGCGACCATATTTTCCCCAAATTTCTTCGGTTGAAACATGCTTGGATTTAAACCAATTCTGAATCTCTGGTTCATCTTTGAAAATGGTTTCGAAATTGAGAATGGTGTTGGTATTTGAAAGCAAATTTCCATTCAGATTCCATCTTGCAATCCCAAGACCATTTTGTTCAGGTTGGGTATTCGAGCTGGTAATATAGCACCAGGTAATTTCTCCTGTTTTTGCATTGTATTCATAATTACCAAAATTATGCGGGACCGGATAAGTGTTTGAACCCGAAAAGTTGGTTACCATGGAATGAATTTCTCCTTCGGGTGTCACATGTAAAATCGTGTTTTTCACATCCGAAAGCGGAGTGATTTTTTCTTTATTCCAGCTCGGGAAAATTAAAAGGATACTCCCATCGGGATTTACTTTTGCGAAATAATACTGTTTTGATTCAAGAGCGGAAAACAAAGGATCATTGATTTTAATTTTATTGATTTCCTCAAAATCATTGGATAAGAAGGTAATGTTTCCTTCTTTTTCGGTCATCTCTACAAATACAAATTCGTTTCCTTCATGATATAGATTTGCATATCGATAATCCATCAGCTCACGAAATTGATACTCGGTCAGCTTTTTTTCGGTACCTAACAACTCCATCGTTTTGCAACTTCTTTTTCGAATCACGTAACTGTATTGATATTTTGGAAATCCTTTCTTGAAGTAGACAACAAACTCATTAATGGTATCTCCTGAGTAATAAGCTTGTGTAATAATTCCCTGGTCAGTAGGGATTTTTTTTTCAGTTAATTCCCCATTGGTATTTAACGGAGCGTATCTGTAAAGACCATATTTTATCAGGCTGAGATTGGCTACGGGAACATACGGAGAGTAATTCAAAAGAATAGCATCATCGCTAATGTGAAGGTCATGAACTTGTGCAAAATATTTAGGTGCTTTGAAAGTTCCCAAATCAGTTTGCTCCTGGCTGAATACAAAAGAAGATAGCGTTAGGAGGATTAGGAGAATGTTGATTGATCGCATTGTTTTTTTCGGCAAAGCTAGAAAAGTTTCCTTAATTTAAGTGTGTATTACTAACTGCAAACTGTTGTTGAATTAATTTTTTTTTGATTAAAATACTGTCAGACCAGTTCTTTTTCCTACCTTTCCCCTCTGAATGGAAACTGATTTTTCATATCAATTTCAACGCATGGAGCTGCTTTTTAACACCCTGAAATGGATGCTTGATTCCCAACAAATCGGGATTTCAATAACGGAATTGTCTAAACGACTGGAATTGGGCGAGTGGGAAACACAGCATTTATTCCAGGAAAACCTGGGAAAAGATCCACTGCGGTTTGTGCAGGATGCCTTTTCTCCTTCTTTGGCCCAGGTAAAACCCTCCCAGATTTCCATTTTTGACCTCTTTGAGGAGAAAAATGGGGAAATAAAACAACCTGATTTTGACCTGGATATTCAAATCCTCCAAAGTGAACCGACAGAAATTGCTTACTCGATCTTTCCCTATTTCTTGGGAACGGTTTTTATTGCGAGCAACGAATTCGGAATCTGTCAGGTTACTTTTGAAGATACAGATGCCGGTTTGACCCGTTTGAAAAAGACTTTCCCCAAAGTGGCATTGAAAGAAGAACAAACGGAATTAAACTTGTTGGCTTACCAGGCTTTGGTGAATTATTTTGTCAAAAAGGAAGATATTCCCGTTTTGCCGGTTTCCGTAAAAGCAACTTCGTTCCAGGTAAGCGTGTGGAATGAATTGGCTTCCCTTCCAAAATCCGAATTGGTGACTTATGGAGTCATTGCTGAGAAATTGGGAGATCTGAATGCGTCACGGGCAGTTGGAACGGCAGTAGGAGCAAATCCCATTGCTTTGTTGATTCCTTGTCATCGCGTGGTGCATCAAAGCGGAAAGATCGGTCATTTTCGTTGGGGAAGCTGGCGAAAACAAATCTTACTGGCGATAGAAAAGTAGTTATGAAACTGGAAGAATTGATGCAGCATCCGGTAATCGGAGAATCTGAATTGGCTAAGTATTGGCGGGTTGATTCAATAACTATTTATGCGGAATCGAAAGCGACTAACAGGACCGTTGAAACCATTGCTTCCAATGTGGCTTTGGTAAAATCCCTGAATGAGAACAAACCCGTCAAACTGATTATTACCATTGCCAAATCTGCTGTTCCGGATAAAGAAACAAGAGCATTGGCAGCAAAAGAATTGCCGTTGACCTATTCCGCTATGGCGATGATCGCCCCGAATAAACTGACAGGATTCATCATTAATTTGATCTACGGATTGAAGAAACCACCTATTCCAATGAAAACCTTTGCGCGTTTCGAAGAAGCACACAAATGGATTTCTTCATTGGTTTAGAAGTACAAACAGATGTAACGAAACAGACAATCATCGTTTTATCTGAAAACCTGGCATATGAAATTAAACCTACTTTCCATTTGTTTCATTCTTTCATGTTCTTCCTGTTTCGCTCAGGATGAGGTAAGAAAAGACTCACTCAGCGTTTTGTTTGCCTACAATCAGTCGGAAGTATTCCATACAGATCAATTCCTGGAACAATTGAAAAAGGTTGATGTATCATCTCTTTCTGTGATCCGTTTGGTCGGATATACCGATTCAAGCGGATCTGTTTCCAGGAACAACCATTTAGCCGCTGACAGAATCAAAGCGGTAGAAGATTTACTGAAAAACACAGCGCTCAGTCGTGTCAAAATAGAAACTGTCAATGCCAATGAAACTTCCGGGTTTCGGGTTGTGCCGGATGAGGAGAACCGCAGAGTTGATATCTTATTCTACGGAAAAAAAGAAGTACCGAAACTGGCGTTCGAATTGAACAAACCACTGAATCTGAACATCAACTTCATAGGCGGTTCAGCCGAATTTCTTTCCGGATCATACACCAATCTCGTCAAACTGCGAAACCTGATGGTGGAAGACACAACCTTGTTGTTGAAATTACACGGGCATGTTTGTTGTGCAGATGACATGGAATTGTCGAAAAAACGTGCCTTTGCCGTCATGAATTATTTGAGTCAGAATGATGTGGACTACAAACGAATGAGCGCGGAAGGATTTAGCAACAGCAGACGTTTGGTTCCCGACGATTCAGAAACCAATATGTCTTTGAACCGGAGAGTAGAAGCCATTTTCTACCGGAAAGAGTAGAGCTTAATTTTTCATTTTTTTTGTAAAAAAATACGGATAGACATATATCTATTAGCCCAGTCACAGCAAGAGATTTGTGCATTTTCTGTTTTGAATAAATTCTGCTCTTTGCGCTCTTCAATTCTTTGCGTTTCAAATAAAAAACCACTTTGCATTAACGCTAAGAAGCAAAGGACGCAAAGTTGAAGTTTCTTCGATCTACTGTGTTCCTCAGCGGGAAAAAATAAGAAACCTCCAAAAAGTAAGATCTATTCCTCTACATACACCCGGTGCATGCGTCTCGATAACCCGGTCATCACTTCGTAAGGAATTGTTCCCATTGCTTTGGCAAAATCCTCCATTTTTTGATTCGGACCAATAATTTCTACCGGATCATTGATCTTTGCATCCACCGAACTAACATCGACCATGATCATATCCATGCAAACGCGGCCCACAACCGGGCACATGATTCCGTGAATAGAAACCGACCCTGCTCCGTTGCTCAAACTGCGTCTGAAGCCGTCCGCATAACCAACAGGAACAATCGCAATCGTTAGATCCTCTGTTGCTTCATAGGTGCAGCCGTAACCGATGAAATCGCCTTTCGGAACGGATTTGATCTGCGAAATAGAACTGTACCACGAAACACTTGGCTGAAGAAAAGCTTTGAGTTCTTTGTTTTCGGTGTAGCCGTACATGGAAATTCCCAAACGGATCATGTCGTAACTGTATTCCGGATAGCGGAGTGAACCTTCCGAATTCAGGACATGTGCCGAGAATGAATCAGAAGTGTGCTCTTTGAAATAGGAAATAATGGATTCGAACGTTTCCAGTTGTTTCTTTGTAAACTCGCTGTGAACAGGATTGTCGGCATCTGCCAGGTGCGAATAAATTCCCTGAATTTTCACTTCCGGTTGAGAATTAATCACGGCAAGTACACGTTCTTTGTCTTTCGGAGAAAATCCTAAGCGGTGCATTCCGGTATCAAACTTCAGGTGAATCGGGTAATTCGAAAGTTGTTTGTGAATGAGTGTCGTGATGAATTCATCCAATTGTTCGAAGGAATAAATAGCTGGTTCCAAACGGTATTCGACGATCAGGTCACTGTGTTCCGGATCCGGATTCATGACGACTACCGAAGAAGAAATCCCGATTCCGGCTTTGCGTAATTCCACCCCTTCATCCGCAAAAGCCACTCCGAAATTCCGGATCCCGCTTTGCTGTAAAAAAGCAGCTACTTTATCGGCCCCAGCTCCGTAAGAAGAAGCTTTTACCATCGCCAGAATTTTCACTCCTTTCGGTAATCGGGATTGGTAAAAGGAAATGTTGTGTTTGATGGCACTGAGGTTGATTTCCACAACGGTACGATGCTTCAAGGCTTTACCACGTGCCACTTCATGCTCGAATGCACGGTCACGGTGTGCTTTTACCAGGACCACGGAATTGTGAAAGTTTTCCCACGGAATCGTTTTTCCCTCAGGAATAAAATGAAATTCATCCGGATCAAAACTGCTGATTAAACGTTCGATTTCCAGACGTTCGTGTGCATGTTTTTCAGACAAACCGATCACCACGATGCGTTTTCTGCCGGAAGCCAGTTGACGTTGATGAATCAACGCTTCGCTGAGTGCGTCGATATCCAGGTTGTAGGTATCGTTGATAATCGTATTGTTGTTGATTCCTTCAAAAACCTCCATGCGCAGGGCAAGAGTCGGAAGGGAATCAATGCGTTCCTGTATTTCTTTCGGGTCGAATTGCAGATAAACCAGGAATGTTTTCAAAACACCGAGCATACCGCTGTATCCGGCCGGAAAACGATGGTTTTCATACGAAGGGCAAATCTGGAAATTTCCCGGAAGCCGGTTTTCCAGATCGGCGAAAGTATGTGGAATGAATGCCAGTTTGCATTCGCGGAACAAGCTCCATTTTTCCAGTAAATGTGCTTCGTTGTTTGCGAAATTTTCCCGGTGAGCTTTCCCGAATGCTGTGAAAATCCCAAAATCGGGAGCAATCATATCGCGGAGAATGCTCATTTCTCCGGGTTTGGAAATTCCGGCTTCTATAAATGCAATGGAAGCATTTTCGTGCATTTCCAGCAAAGAAAGTGCCACACCAATTTGAGAATTGAAGCTTTTCGGACTTCGGACCACTTTGAATCTATCCGAAATGCAATGAAAAATCCATTCTTTGAAAGTGGTTTTCCCCACGCTTCCCGTAATTGCCACAACAGGATACGTAAACCGTTTCCGGTGATAGCTCGCCAATTGCTGTAAAGCGGTCAAAGCATCTTCCACCAGGAAATACAAAGCATCGGATTGAAATTTGATTGCAGCGTGTTTCGGAACAACAAATAAACGAATTCCCTGCTGGTATGCCTGTTCGATAAATTCACTTCCGGAACGGGAATTTCCGCTCAATGCAAAGAAAAGCGCTCCTTTGGCTTGTTGAATTTTTCGGGAATCGAAGTAAACATGTGTGATTGATTCCGGATGTGAACCAACTGTTTTTGCCTGAAAAATTTCAGCACACGCTTCGATGGAATAATGTAATCTCAATGCTCAATTTTATTGTAGCAACTGCGGCATAAAGGTTCGTACTTTTCAACGGCTCCAACCAGCACCTGACCTTCATCTTTCGTTGTTCGATGTGAGTATTGTGCTAAGTTACCACATGAAACGCAAATCGCATGCACTTTTGTAACATATTCTGCCATACAGAGCAGATTCGGCATCGGGCCGAAAGGCTGCCCGAGATAATCCATGTCCAGGCCGGCGATAATCACTCTTACTCCGTGTTTCGCCAGGTCGTTGCAGATAGCAATCAATCCTTCGTCGAAAAATTGCGCTTCGTCAATAGCAACTACCCGTTCCTTTTTCCAGTGTTTGAGAATTTCG
>NZ_JASLCN010000386.1 GCF_030151805.1 Fluviicola sp. | reverse complement strand
TTTCCATCTGCAGGAATTTTCTTCTGAGTCTTTTTTCCGGATCGCTGTTCCGCATGTAAGGTTCCTTTCACGTTGATGTCACAGCCTTCTTCCCCGAATTCAATTTCCCCGGTTTGTTTCAGAAGAATGAGCTGGTATTTTTCTTTTTCATTGACGCGACTGATTTTCATGTCGTTATTCAGGATGTCAAATTCCCAACGTCCGCCGCTGTCATCCGTCATGTTTTGTAGGAAGGTCATGACTGTTCCGTCCTGTTCCGACATTGGCGCAAGCTTGATTCCCGACTGGGCATCTTTCGAAAAACCATCGTCCAGAATATTGACCGTTGAATCAATCAGATTTTTGAAATCGTCAGCAGTAGGGCGTTGTCCTTTGCCGAATCCTTCAATCAATGTATTTCTGTTTCTAATCGCCATGATTCTAATTTTTTTCAGAGGATAAATGTTTTACCGATCTCCATATCTCCCAAACCATAAGGAGTGGCAGGTTCATCATCTTCCTCTACTTGTATAATGTGAGTTTCTGCGGGTACAAACAATTTATAGGGTTGATCCGGCATTAAAACCGTATCCTCGTTTTCAATTTTGTGCAGGTAATAGTGATTGCGTTTTCCGGATTTGTCCTGAGATACGCGTACGACTGCAAAATAAGAGATGCCGGCAACGAAATCTGCATCCCGGATGGCGTTATAGATTTTCGAAATCTGGATCGGTTCACCGAATTTCGGTAATGTGTCTTTCGCTTGCCACGGAGCAATGAGATTGTCGCAAATTTCGTAAAGTGCCTCAAGAGGAATCAATTGATTTTTGTCTTTTAAGCGGATCACGCATTTTACCTGAATTTCTTCGTAAACCGGATTAACCACGTCGACCAATACATTTTTGGAAGTGCGGGCACTCAAAAAATCTTCAATCCTGGAAAGAATTCCGGACGGAACCATTGGTTTGGAGTTATTCAGGGTTTTCAACTTGTTTTGCGGAATCACCACTACGGTTACAACTCCCGCTTTGGAGTCTTTCAGATTCGTATTCGGTAGGCACAAAGCCTTGCCGATATCTGAAAATTCCTGCAGCGTTAATAATTCGAAATCCCGTGCGGTAACAGCTCTTCCGCGATGCGTCACATATTCGGAAACGCGGGCTTGCATGTTTTTCAGGTCTTCCAGTTCCTGACCTGCATAAAAAGAAGTAATTTGTTCAATCTGGGTAATTCCTGGTAATTTCTTCTCAGGTTCCAGGATGCCGTTCGAGTTTTTGAACGATTGCATTTTTTCCACCGACGCGTCATCCGTCTCCAAAATAACCAATCCCGCATTGTTGTAAATAGCCCTGATTTCGGGAACGAATTCGTGGTTCTTCATGAAACCTGCCCGGATCCATAAAATGCCGTCGTTATCATACAAATTGGGCGGAATATGAAGCGGGAAATTGTAGACCAGGTTTCCGCTGATGGTCATGCGTTTGGTTTCGTCTTTCACGATAAAACCACGCGGCACTTCTTCCCAGTAATAACCGTCTCCCCAATACATCACGATTTGCGGAAGATTTTCAACCGTCATTTCATTGCTGGTTGCTTCCAGAACGATGAACGTGGAGAATAGCTCGCCACCTTTCACATTCTTGAAACCGAGCATCAGGCTGGCATCTGTTTCCTGTGAAAACACAAAGGGAATGCCGGTGTTTGTGCTGACTTCCCTGGAAGAAACCACTCCGAACGGATGCAATTGATCTACAATCACGTTGCTGTTCCGGGCATTTTTTCGCAAATCAATAATGTCTTCCGAACGGTAATCCAGTGTAATGTTTTCCACATGCGGGAAAATAGGCGGAAGCAGGACCGGAAGTCGCTTTTTACGCCACTTTTTCATCATCATTCGCTCGGTAAACAAATCGCGGTATTCCTGGTTTCCGAATCCCATATCGGGTTTTTCAAGCGTCAGGCGCACAAAACCGGTCCGGGTTTTAATCGTGTATTTGTACTCCTCTTCGCTCCCTTCGAACGGAACCATTTTCTTAATCACGATCTTATTGAAATCACTTTCTTCCGAGACGGCTTTATCCATTTTCGCGGCATTCGGATCATCGGTTACGGCATCTTCAAACAGCGGAAAATCGCTTCTTCCCGGAGTTGGAAACCAGCTGTTATCACTCAGATAACGCACCCGGATTTTGAACGTGTCATTTTCAACTACTTCCGGGTAAGCGGCGTAATGACCTTTTAATCCTTTCGGATGCAGCGGCAATTGATTCCATTTGATGGAAACGTTGATACTGCTGGTATTTTTAATAGCCATTTCGTAATTCCCTAAAGCCATCCAGGTTCCGGCAGAAGTATTGATTCCGAAAGGAGGGAAGGACTTGGAATTATCTATTTTTCCTAATTCATTGTAAACCTGCATGTCATTGATCCCTTCCACTTTGGTGCGGATAATGATGCGTTGAATGCGCAGTTTGTAAATCCAGGAATACGGATATAACCAGGCATCGAAATTAAGTCGGATTTGAATTGCCGGAAACTCGGATTCAAAATGATGCACTTCCTGCGTACAACCAACAGTTGACGGGAAATCTTCCGGAAGCAGGAATTTTAAGACTAAGCGGTTACTGATTTTGTCTCTCTTGACCTCGTAAACACTGACATTTGTCCAACCGGTTGGAGTACTGATCGTAATGTAAAAAAGACTGTTGAACAGATTGGATTGAAGGGTTTGCACCTGTACTTTATCATCTGTTTTCAAAAGTTCTTTTTCTGCTTGTTCAAGGGTGTAAAGCCATCTTTTATTCTCCGCTTCGAAGCAAATCGTGACATTTCGTTTTCCTTCGCGCAGGAGTAAAGACGGCGCTGCAATGCGCAATCCGATAGCTCTCGTTTCAAGCGAATGGTGTTCGTGATCAAACAATAAGGTACGATCCGAAACAGGCCGGTCGTGCAATAAATCGCGGGTTTTGATTGCCGTTACAAAATTCAGATTCGCAGCAGGGTAGTGGTACGGATTTCGTTCCATACATACCGTGTAAGCATTGACCGCAGTAATATCCTGAACGATCAATTCGTTTTCCAGGCGATAAGTCAATACATTCTGATCCGCATTTTTCCGGTTGAATCCGGTGTTTTTTTCAATGGTAATTGTTCCGGGAGTTACTTTGTCAAAAGCAAGCCAAACACGGTCTCCTTTTACGGAAAGCGGACTGACTTTGAGGTATTCCGTGAGATACCAATTGGCAAAATCATTCCAGCGCTTGTTGTATTGTTCGGATACTTTTTGAAGGTTTTCAATGAATGCAAGCAGCAATGCCTGTGAAGGTTCCATCTTCCCGATTGCTTCGTGTGCATGTTTTCTGCGAATACTTATTTGTAAAGCCTTCAGTTCATCCAAAAATGCTTCGAAATAACCTTCCGGGATTTCTTTTTCGTTATAGAATCGAATCCATCCTGCTATCTGGATCAATTTTTCGAGCATAGCAGCCTTGTCGTTGTCCAGCATCTTAAAATTGCCGGGAACGATCAGACGATCTAAACGATCCTTTCTGCTATGTCCGTCTTTTGATTCCATTTTTTTTAGAATTACGAATTACGAATTACGAATTACGAATTACGAATTACGAATTACGAATTCAGTTGATTAACAATTAATTACATTTCAATTCTTTTCATTCGTAATTAGGAATTTCTAATTCGTAATTATAGTTGTGTTCCTTCCAGGAAGTAGAACGGATAAACCATGCTGCTCCTGCTGTTTGTTTGACGGATCGTAAAGTCTATTTTGATCCATAAAATGCCTTCCATCGCATCCCTGACCTCGACTTCCACCGCATCTGTAATGATTCGCGGTTCGCCTTCCCGGATAGCTTGTTCTATAATGTCAATAATCATGGTTCTTTCCGAAAGATCAATTTTTGAAAAGACCCATTTGTCAATCGGGCAGCCATAATTGTAGCGGAATACCCGTTCTCCCGGAATAGTAGAAAACAGGATCCGCAGGCTTTCCCAAATATCTTCTTCGTCCGAAACCAGGTGTACGCCCCGTTGATTGAAGCGTACCGGGAATCCCCAACCGGTTCCTAAATATGTTTTGTCACTCATTTTAACCTCCGATTAATACCGTTGGACATCCCAGAACAATGGCTCCGCCATGCGCACAGGTGTCGCCCATTCGCGCAGCAGGTTTTCCTGCAATCAGAACCGTTGCCGATCCTTTGACAATACTGTCGGGCGGCCCCACGCAAACGCACATGTCGCCCATTACTGCAGCGGGCAATCCGCCGATCAGAACAGTGGGGGCTCCCGGTCCTGAAATTGGTCCGCCAACATGTGGAATGGGCGGAACTCCCGGTGTTACCATCGGGCAAGTATGCATATCTGTTAATCGTGCTGCTAAACTCATGGTGTTTTAATTAATCATGACTATTGCACCTTTCACCGTCGTTTGCCCTGCGGCAGACAATTCGGCTGAGGCATTTCCTTTTGCGGTGAAACTGGCATCGGCTGTCAGTTCAATATTGGTGCCTTTTACCGTTGCATTCACTCCTGCTTTCACACTAGCATTTGTTCCCGCATCTGTTTTGACTTCCGTTCCCGCTTTGATCGTAATTTCTTTGCTTGCCTGGATCAGGATTCCACTGTCAGAAAGCACTATTTTGTTTCCGTTCTGATCGGCCATGGTAACGGATTTATCCTTATCGCTCAATATCAATTTATTGGCACCGGGAGTGCTTACCGTTACTACTTTGTTTTCATCATCCATTTCGAACTTTAATCCCGATTTGGATTGAAGAAACTGTTTCGGATTTTTCGCATCAATTTCCAAAGGAGCAGCATTGGCCGAACTGTATAAACTTCCCAGGATAATCGGATAAGTAGGATCATTATTCAGAAATCCGAGTACCACCTCATCACCGATATTCGGGATGAAATAGGCACCGAAACTTTTACTGCTCCAAAAATTACTTAAACGTGCCCAGACTAAATTCTTGTCGCTGTTTATCAACGGAATTTCTACCTGGATACGGTATTCTTTTGCCGGATCGGCATCGATTTTTTTAACAACTCCGATGTGTAATCCTTCAATTCCCGGGAGCAATCCGGAAGCGGGTGGAGCAACAACATCCGTGTTCTGTGTGGCCATTTCCGGATCAATTCCCATTCCGGCAGTTGTTAACCATTCTCCGTCAGAGATTTCGTGTTCGACCATTCCGATAAAGGCATCGCCGTTGAAACGTTTTCCTAAACCCGTTAGTGTAATCAAACACCCCGGAACAGCTAACGAGCTCCCCTGGAATTTGATCTCACCGCGAATGCGCGATAAACCGGCTTTTAATGCCTGAGCATCTGCCCATGTTTGTAATTGAGAAGTGTCGCCGTAACTTTCCGTTTGAACTTCCCAGCGATCTCCGCCAATCGATTCCGATAACACATCCGGAGTTTGATCTCCCTGGCTGTTGAGTGTCGGTTTGGCAGAAGCAGCCTGGATCAGTTTCTGAGAGGTAATATCCCAGGCGTAAGCATCCACTCCGGCAGTTTGATCCGTAGTTTGTAATTCTCCCCGGAAGGAAATCAGATCTGTTCCGTAGGTAACACTTAATACCGCTGAAGCCGAAACTGCAGGTTTGGTAATTTTAACGGTAGTGCCATCCGTAATAATGATTAAGCCGTTTGCATCAGCGCGCGAACAAATGAAATCCCAATCGGAACAGTAGTATTGAACCAGTTCCGGATGTGTAACCGTTGTTGCATCAACTGTGGGGCTGACTGTAGAATAATCGCCCAAAATTTCGGTGATAATAGCGCTGTCCGTTTGCTGCTCGAAGAGCTTGTTTTTCCGGATCAGGGTACTTGGAAG
>NZ_JASLCN010000380.1 GCF_030151805.1 Fluviicola sp. | reverse complement strand
GGATATCGTTAGCAACATTCAAAAATTCATCTTCAACCAAAGAGCTTCCAACTGATCCGCCTTGTGCTTTCACGAAAGTATACGCCATTCCTCCGCCAACGATCAGGTTGTCTACTTTCTCCAGTAAACGCTCGATAATCGTGATCTTCGAAGAAACTTTTGCTCCTCCGACGATAGCCGTAAGTGGTTTTTCATCACTGTTCAGAACGCGATCTACGCTTTTGATTTCAGCCTCAAGCAAGTAACCGAACATCTTATCATTTGGGAAATATTTTGCCACAACAGTCGTGGAAGCGTGTGCTCTGTGAGCTGTTCCGAAAGCATCATTCACATAACAATCCCCGTGTTTTGCCAAATCTTCAGCAAAAGATTCCGTTCCGGCAGTTTCCTGCTTGTAAAAACGTACGTTTTCCAATAAAAGAATCTCTCCCGGTTTCAGATTCGCACTCATTTCGAAAGCACTTGCCCCGATGCAGTCCGAAGCAAATTTGATGTTTTTTCCCAATAAACTTTCGATTCTCCCAACAATGTGTCTCAACGAGTATTTATCTTCAGGACCTTCTTTCGGTCGTCCCAAATGTGACATCAACACCACACTTCCACCATTTTCCAAAATGTGCTTGATAGTCGGTAATGCTGCACGAATTCGTGTATCATCCGTTATTTCCAGCGTTTCTTTGTTCAAAGGAACATTAAAATCAACACGCACCAATGCGCGTTTGTTTTGAAAATCGTAAGTTGCTATTGTTGCCATTAATGGAATCTTAATTTTGGGGCAAAGTTAGGTTAAAGATCGGAAATGGCAAATTGAAAAACCGGACTGAAATAAAATGGCAACGAGTATCCGTCGCCATTTTTCAGAAGCTTGTTTTGAGAAACTTGGTTTTTTATTCAGACCAAAGAACAAGATCTACAACGATTACTCCGTCTTCATTCACCAATGCATTTGAAAGAGTTACCGTATTCGAACCGGTACCGCTCCAATATCCGTTGAATGAATCGAATGTGTAAGTTCCAGACGGAAGAAAGAACGTACCGGAACTGTAATCACGCTCATCTTGCGGATAAAGATATTCGCCGGTTGCCTGGTTGTGTGCGTAATATCCGTGCAGGTCATTGGTATGCGTTACGTGTCCTTCTGAATCTACCAAACGTATTTCTACCGTGTAGATCGTTGCCGTTTGTTTGATCGTTTCGATCTCGGAAATGATGTTGTCTGCAAGGTTTGCCTGAGTAGCCAATGTGTTGCGAAGAGCGGGGATCAATGCGTTGGCATTGCTATACTGGTTTCCAAGTACGGCATCTTTGATCTGGGTTGTCAGATTAATTACGTCATCATTCAATGCAACCAACTGCGCTGTGATTTGGTTCACCGGTGCAGTGGAAAAAGACACCGGGCTTTCATTTTGTGCTAATCCCATGAAGTAATCAATGTCGTCTGCATTGTTTTGTACCTGATTGATCAGGACAAACAAATCGGAGTAAAACGCATCTGCATCCGGAGTACCCGTGATATTCAATTCGTAAACCAATCGATCAATTGCATTCGAAGCAGTTTGAACATCCTGGGGAATGTTTTCAGCAGTTTGAATGGCATTGTTAAGGTCCTGTTGGGTGTTGTTCTGAGCGAAGGAAGTGCTCAAACCTGTTGTCAGCAAAAGAGCTGCTGCATAAGTAGCTAATTTTTTCATAGTGGAATTTATTTTTTACCATTTGAAAGTACTTCAAGGAATATGAAAACCGCGGAAGAAAGAATTAAATTTTAATTAAATGTCTGGTACGGGAATTTTGGTGTAGACGTTACTTTGTTTCCCGCTGATGCACGCAGATTATTTTCTCTGACTTCTTTGCTTTGCGCCCTTTGCATCTTAGCGTTTGTTCAAATCAGACCTTATTTTAAACGCAAAGAATTGAAGAGCGCAAAGAGCAGAATTTATTTAAATGTTGTGTCCTAAAATATAGGTGATCTAATAATTTTTCGCGCAGATAACTACAAGTTAAAATCTGCGTGACTTAAAAAATCACCTACATTCCAGGACAAGTCATATTTAAAACAAAAACACACACAAATCCCTTGCTGTGACTGGGCTAATAGACACATGTCTATGCGTATTTTTTACAAATAAAACAGAGCGGAAGTTTCCTATTTTTTGTTTCTCTTAGGTGAATGGACAAATTACTCTTCATAATCCTTGAAACGCAAAGTTTTGAGGGATCTTCGCTTGATTTTTGTATATGAGTTAATTAAAGTATAATCTTCCCAAAAAATTTCATGCCAGTAAAAACCAAAGTCCCATCAAACCCAAAGGCAATTCCCACATGAATTCGAGGCGCAATTGATAACCGACCTTAAAGGAAATCAAATGGCCAACTCCTCCGCAAAATACAATAAAGGGAAACAGCCAGTGGAATCCAAGCAAATCGAGCTGAAGGAAAAGTGCCAGGCAAAGCAGGGAAAAACCAATGTACCTTGAAAGCGAAACACCGATTAATTGTGGAACAGTAAACAAAGATTTAGGATCGTGGGAGGCATCCCGGCTGTCGAAGGGAATGATTTGTGCAAATGCCGCAAGAAAGATAATTGCCGGAATTTCCCAGGGAACTAAATGCAATTTTTTCAGCGAAGCAAAAGGAATCAGAACAATGAGCACCCAGCTGAATGAGATCAGGATATTTTTGGCAAAAGGAAGGTGTCGGATTCCGTTTCCGATCAAAGGAACAGGTAGTGCGTATAGCGCAACAATCAAAGCATTCAACCCGACGAGAAAAATGTATTCCTTTGTTAAAGGAATGTAAAGCATGCATGCCAGGCAGGAAAGAAAGTTTACAATGAACCAGGCAATCTGGAAAGAGTAGGTGTTTTGCATCCAAAGTAGCCGGCGATTGGAACGAACTGTATGATGCAGCTGGCGCAAACGAAACAAGCGATGCAATTGGTAAGCACTTACGGTCCCGGTGAAACTCCAGAGAGCAAATAATTCGAGATGATCCAGCCGAAAGTAACTCCCGATTCCGTAAACAAGACTTGTTACACACAAAGCAACCCAGCTATTGGTATAAATCAATATGCTGAGAGTGGGTCTCATCTTACTTTAAGATTTCCTGTAATACGGTTTCAACTGAAATATCCGAAATGCAGTCACAGTCTTTCTTTGCTCTGCATTTAGGGCAATTCGGATCGAATACAAGCGCTGTTGAGTGCTTGCCCAGCGGTTGCCATCTTCCCGGGTGAATGGGAATTCTTGGAGAGAACAATCCGATAGCTTTTGTGTCTAAGAATCCGGCGATGTGAAGCGGGCCTGTACTGCATGCAACCAAAGCAGCTGCATTTTTGATCAGCCAGATTAACTGGTCGATGCTTAATTTTCCGGTTGAATCATGACATTTCGGATTGTCGGGTAGTTTTTTGCGAAAGAGTTTTCCTTCTGCTTCTGTTCCGGTAAAGACAACTTCGTAACCATTTACGATTAATTTTTCTGCAAGCTCCAGGTATTTTTCAATCGGCCATTCGCGGGCACTTCCCTGTGATTTCGGATGAAGAACAACATAGTTGCCTGCAAGAATTGCGTCAAATTCATCCGGCAGTTCTTGTTTTTCGATAATAAAGCTTGAAGTGTATTTGTTGACTGCTTCAAAAGAAGGAATTTCCGAAAGTCCGAAAGGACGAAGTAACTCGAAATTCAATTGCGCTTCATGCAAAGGTGATTTCTTGCGGGTAAAATCCAGCCGGATATTACAAGTGCTTAAATGAAAGAGTCGGTGAGAAGTTCCGATCCGGGTTGGAACAAGCGCTTTTTTAAACAACTTCGCCAATTCCTTTTTCGGGAAAACATGAACTACAGCGTCGATTCCCAGGTTTTCAACAGCATCGATCTGCTCTTTTTTAGGTAAAGTAAACAAATCGTCTACTTTGACAATATCATCAATGGCAGCAAAGTATTTGACGATCGGAGCAGTGTAATTCCGGCAGAAAAAAGTGATTCTGCAATCCGGAAATTGTTCCTTCAACCATGCTGTGACCGGAAGAGTGAGCAATACATCACCGATGCTGTCAACCCGGCTGATTGCAATGTGTTTTCCGTTCCAATTCTTATTTTCCTTCACGATTCAGTCTTCTTAGTTCCTTGTATTTTAAAACGTTGGATTGAGCACTGATTTGAGCAATCTTGAAACCTTTCCATCCGTCCAGAAAGCCTAATTTAATAAAATACATGGCAATGAAACGACCCAAAGCGCTGATATAAGGTTTCAGGGGACCAACTTTTTTACCGCGAGCATGAAATTTCTGCGCTGTCAGCAAGGAATATTTGTCTGCGCGTGCCCGATGATCTTCGTAGGAATAATAGGAATAGTGTTCCAAAACGCCTTCAAATACTTTTGGTTCGCAAGCCGGATAAATGAGTTCTTCGTGAACATATTCTCCGGACCAGTAAGCTCCTTCTTTGGGAAACAAACGCGGTTTGATATCGGGAAACCAGCCGCTGTGACGAATCCATTTTCCCATGTAATTGGTCATGCGGTTCACGGAATAGGTTCCTTTGAAACCACGCGTTTTCTCCGTTTTGATTTCGTTGTAAAGTGCTTCGCTTAATGCTTCGTCGGCATCTAAGGAGAGGATATAATCGGAAGAGACCAGACTATTCAGGTAATTTTTGCTGGCTGCATATCCTTCCCAGGCACGCTGTTCAAATCGAACAGGATATTTGGAACAAATTGCTGCCGTTTTATCCGTGGAAAAAGCATCCAGAACAATGATTTCATCTGCCAGATCCCGGATGGATTTCA
>NZ_JASLCN010000378.1 GCF_030151805.1 Fluviicola sp. | reverse complement strand
ACACAGAAGGTCACATAGTTTTTTTAATGTTTATGTAGCTTGGTGAGTTTTCTACATTATTACCGATACATCGCGTCCCCCTATCTATATTTTCTCAATCCAGTCAACTACCTGCCGGCAAAAAAACTGCAATTCTTCCGAATCCCGTTTCATCGGATGCGTCGTATTCAAGGTGTGTCCTGCTTGTGGAACCGGGAGAAAGGCATTCTTCAGATTGTTTTTATACACCCAGGAAAAAATCGTTCTTCCATGTTCGAATGGAACGGCTTCATCGTCCACCGCGTGAGCTACAAAACACGGAATTTCCATATTTTCAATAAGCGGCTGCATATTCCAGGTCGTATCACTGGCTAATGTTTCTGCCAAAAACTCCGGACCTTGCGGTAATTCCTGCCTGGTGCGCATGTTTGGCCTGAAATAAACACCGTTCTTCTGCCATTCCTCCATGATTTCCGGAGTACGGGTATTCAGCGTTCGCAACGAGTTCAACAGAATTATTCCCGAAAGCGCAATTCCGCTTTTTTGAATTTGCCGACTTGCAAATGCAGCGGAAAAACCACCCATGCTGTGACCAAAAAGAAACACTTGTGCCGGAGGTGAAATCCATTCACCCGACATCATTTTTTGAGCCATGAACGTCAAATCTTCTACTTCCAATCGCCTGCTGTTCGCTTTATAACTTTCCAGGTCGTCGAAATAATCTCCGTCATCAGAAATTCCACAATGCGTATAATTAAACGCTACGGAAGAAATACCGCTTGCCGCCAGAGATTCCTGAATCGTAGGGAACATCCCGAAATGATAAAAGCCATTGTGACCACAGGCCATCAACACCCAGGAGCTACTGCTCCCGCAATCCACCAGTTTTCCACGGATCGTTCCGTTGGGACTTTCTAATTGAAAAAGTTTAGTCTGCATTTTTTATGAGTTGACTTGTTCCGGTATTTGTCCGTAAAAAGTAAACACCTTTTGTCAGATTAGCAACTTCGAATACATATCCCCCGGAAATTTCATGAAATTCAAGCGGTATTTCCCGGCCAAAAACATCCTGCAATTGCGCAAAAGTCACTTTTGAATCCGTTTGCAATTGAAACTGGTTTTCAACCGGATTAGGGAAAATATCCAAATAACGGAGCTGATTTTGTTCCACTCCATTCAACGGTTCACAGTAGCTTATTCTCAAATTGATCATCGAATCGCAGGGAAACTGATAGCTGTCCATTGATCTTGTAATATGCGGATTATCTGTCTGAATCATCGGTTTCAATCCTGCAGGAAGCGTAACCTGAGCCGAAGATCCATTTCCTAAACACACATTTTTAGCGGATTGATTTCCATTCCACGTATAATCTGCCAAAGCATCCAGAATACGGTAAATTCCGTAGTAATCGTGCGCATTCAATGCAATCACGGTATTCGGCGTATTGTGATCTGCGGGATAGATGTATCCGCCCACGGTATCGCGCTGAAGAATCAAAAAGTCTTTTTCTGAATTCGAAATGGAAATATTCCTGAAAATATCTGCTGCCAAACGATGATCATTCGTAGAATCGCTTTCGTAGATTTCAGTAAGCAGTTTTACATCGGCAGGAAAATTCTGCAATTGATTCTGAGTAATATTGTATGAATACCATTGAGCAGAAGCATAGATAAAACGGCCGTTACTTCCCCAATTGTTTTCAGTAAAACACTTGAATGAATTTCCGAAAGAGGCTCCGCCACCGAAAGAATGCCCCATGAAAGCAGCCCTGGTTGTATCAATAATATCCGGATAATTGCGCGCTGCCTTCCGGAATCCCTGGAGTAAATTTTCATAGCGATCCAACACCGTAACTCCCAAAGTTTGGTAAGGAACAAAAACCAGTGCGTATCCTTTTTTCGCCACAAAATCTGTCAATCCTTTGATGTAAATCGGGTTGTTTCCGCCATATCCGTGCGAATAAAAGATCGTCGGAACCGGTGTTGTAATTTCCTCCGGATGATAGATTACGATATTTTCACCGTTAAAATTGACGTTATTAAATGATTCCGATACAACGGTATATGCACCGTCAGATCCGTAACCTGAAGTTGGTTTCCCGACATTCGGGTCGGAATACTGGGCAAACGTCAAAAAAGGAAAAAAGAGGAATAGAATAAGCTTCAGTTTCATAAGTTCAACAATTGGTTTCAATGATTTAGATGTTGTTTCCAACAGAAAGTTTAAGCGAAGTTTCATTCTTTTCCAGACATCAGAACATCCCGAAATAACAGACTCCGTTTCTCCAGAAAACAGCCGGAAACGGGATCTTGATCGTATTCAGAGGTTTCAATACTTTTCTCAACCACGGTTTCTTAATAGGAAGCTGCGACCAATCAATATCCAGTGAAATGGCATATTCCTGTTTCGCAAAGTACGTTCTGCCCGAATTCACATCCGTGTAGGAATTATCGTATCCATGCAGTTTCGCATCAATACTGTAACCGAATCCAATTTGAATCCACTTGGGGAATGAGGATTCTTTGAAAAATGTTCCCGGGGCAACACACAACCAATAACTCTGGGCGTTGTAATCTTTCAGCAATCTTTCCGTAAAATTAGATCCCAGGGTATTCGGGCGAATTTTCGCGTAAGGAGAGGATTTATAGCCGAATTTTAGTTGGAAACGCTGTTCGTCCCAACCCAATTGCTGACCGATGAATAACGCAGAACCTACCGTATTTGCGGTTAAATCGGCAACAGAAAATCCCCATTCAGCGCTAAATCCATCTAACACTTCTACGGATAATTGATATGTCCAGGCAATTCCTCCCGAAAGCCAAACTGCTTTTTTCCGAGGCATTCTTGCCCATCGCCACGCGGCGTACTCGGCCATGGAAAGCTGGTATGCCGTGTAAGCATGCCCGAACTTGTCCATGTACATCCATTCTTTGGAATCGTCAAACGTGTGGAAAGAAGATTTCGGATATCCCTGGTACCAAACCGCAGAAAGCAATGCGATACTTCCTCCCCCGAGCGCAACATTCGTTCCCGCGACCCAATAAGATCGTTTATTCCAGGAAGAATCGGGTTGGGCAGAAACATTGAAAACCACAAAAAAAAGACAGAAGAGAAGTATTTTCACGCCTGAAAAATACAACTTTCTGTCTTTAAATTTTGTTCTGATGAACAACAAATGAGATTTTAGCGTGCCAATGCGACTTCAAAAGTTACATCCACCAAATCACCGATCTTCGCATCAGATGTCATATTGTGTTTTGTTCTGTCAACCGCAGATTTACCAACGAATACCAATATTTCGCTTCCATCTTTATCTACTTTGGAAACAAAACGCAGGTTGACCGTTACTTCCACTTTCGCACCTACAAACTCCAGGTCTCCGGTAATCCGGTAGTCCTCGCCTACTTTCTCGATCTTTTTAGAAGTGTAGGTAATTTTCGGGTGTTTTTCGGATTTGATGAATTCATCGCTCAAAACGGATTCATCGCGAATATCGTTGAATGTCGTTAGACTTCCGCTCTTCATTTCCACCTGGAGACTTCTGATTACCCCAGCTTTATCCAATTGAACTTCTGTGGTGAATTCTTTGATTGCTCCGGCAGTTCTGCTTGCAGGAGGTCCCACTTCGAATTCCAGTTTGGAATTGGCAGCAACACTTTTCCAGGCTCCCGCATCTCCGTCAGTCAATGCAATGGCAGGAATATCCATGACATCTTTCTTCTCTACCGTTTGATTTGAAGACTCATTTCCGTTATCCAAAAGGGTTTCTACTTTCAGTTTTTCCGGTTGAAAAAGAGAATCCACCGGGTTTGTAAAACCAATCAGAATCAAAGGCAACAACATTCCCCGGAAAGGTTTATTCGGTTCTGCCGGTTCAATCAAGGCCAACGCCATGGAAGATCCGATGATTGCTCCTAACAGAGTTGGTGTTCCTCCAAAGTTTTCATTGATAAAACCGAAACTCACCAATACTCCTAAAATCAAAACCGGAACGAATAAACTTACAAAGGTGTTTTTGATGGATTTACAAGCCCATAATGAACCCAATCCTGCCAAAATTCCCATCCAAAGGTTTCCTTTCAATAAAGAATCTGAAATTCCTTCCAACGAATTCAGCGAGAACAAGATCCAGGCTACGGCGAAAAGCAAAATGCTTAATTGTAAACCGCTGTTTGACCGAAGTGCCAGGTTGGAAGCAAAATAGCCTGTCGCCAACAAAATCACTCCGAAAGTCGAAACGAAAAAAGAAGCCGCAAACACGAAAATTCCCAGGTAAACCAAGGAAACCGCCGAATTGAATTCCGAGCCGTCAGCTCCGAACCAGCGAACCGCAAAAAAGTCCTTGATCTTAGCCAGAAGCGGAATCAACGATCCGATGATTGCAAATGCTGCTACTTCAAAGGTCCAGTCGACTTCAAAACCCTGAAACGTTGCTTTGGCTCCCATCGGGATCAAAGCCAGAAGCCCGACAAAATAAGGAGCTACCATTCTGATCTTTTCAGAAAGCAGGGAAATAAAATAACCCAATCCGATGATTCCGATCAACGTAAAGCAGATCATATCCAACGAAGGATCTTCTTCAAATCCACTGGTAAATGCAACTATCAAACAACAAATGCCAATGCTCAGTGCTGTTTTAAAAAAAAATGCTGATCGTGCTAAAAAGGCGGTTATGATTGCTATAATTCCGACGCCCAGTCCTAGATAATTTTCCATAATTTGTAATTTTTCACAAGTATACAAATAATTTATTTACCGTGGTATATATTTCTTCTGGAATTAATTTCAGGAAAATTTAGAACAAAAAAATGAGCTTTCCAAGATAATTTTAACAATTGGGATCACCCGGATCTGTTTAGTCAGAGAAACAAAGGGTTTTTGACTTTTTCTTCCAGCAACCGATGAAAAAGCGGGTCTTTCAACGAACTTTCCAGGGTTTCCAAATGCTGAATCCGGTGGCAATCGCTGCCCAAAAGATCAATTACCCCGGCCTTTAAAAGTCTGATCGCCTGGTTTTTTATTTCCGGTCCGTAATGCCCGGTGAAAGAATTTAAATTAACCTGGATCATGCAGCCTCGTTCCTGCAATTGTTTCGCCACTTCAATGGAAGGATGATAATAGAGGTAGCGTTCAAAATGTGCCAAAACCGGTTGATATCCGGCAGATTTTAATTGAAAAACAACTTCCTCTACCCGGGAAGGCTGATTGCGGAATGAAAACTCAAAAAGGATGTGATTTCCGTGAAAAGGCAGTAAATCTTTGGTTCTGATCCGCTCAAAAAAAGTTTCATCAAAATAATATTCAGCGGATGCTTCCAAACGGAGTTTCAAGCCCAATTCTTCGCTCACTTTTCTCACTTCCTGCAATTTTCCAAGAATGATTTCAGAAGTATTGTCATATACTCCCGACATGACATGCGGGGTAAAAATCAGTTTCTGATATCCCAATTCTTCAAATTTCCGAAGCATTCCGATCGTGTGATCCATGGATGGAGCACCGTCATCAATTCCGGGAAGTAAATGACTGTGAATATCGACCTGCAAAATTCCACCGATATCTGCAGCATCCTTTTTCCGGCTCTTAAACACGTCGAATAAACTCATTCTTAACGCTGATTATACATGCTTTTGTAATAATCCTGGTACGCTCCGGAAGTAACTTCTTTCACCCAATCCTGGTTATTCAGATACCATTTTACGGTTTCGCGAAGACCTTCTTCAAAAGTAATACTCGGTTTCCAGCCCAATTCATCAAACAATTTCGTAGCATCAATCGCATAGCGCAAATCATGTCCGGACCGGTCTTTTACATAGGTAATCAATTCTGCGCTTTCGCCCTCTTTTCGTCCAAGTTCCTGATCCATGATTTGACACAATTCGTGAATCAAATCAATATTCCGCCACTCGTTCCATCCTCCGATGTTGTAGTTGCAGCCAATTGCTCCTTTGTGAAAAATCACGTCGATTGCGCGTGCGTGGTCTTCTACCCAGAGCCAATCTCTCACATTGATTCCTTCACCGTAAACAGGCAGGGATTTTTTGTTCAGAATATTGTTGATCATCAACGGAATCAATTTTTCCGGGTGATGATTGCTACCGTAATTGTTTGAGCAATTGGATCGTTTGATTGGGAAATCGTAGGTATGATAATACGCAGACACAAAATGATCGGAAGCTGCTTTCGATGCCGAATAAGGACTTCTCGGATCGTAAGGCGTTGTCTCCGTAAAGAATCCTTCCAAACCAAGAGACCCGAAAACCTCATCGGTAGAAACATGGTAAAAAACATGCCCTTCATTGGTTTTCCAATACGCGCGTGCCTGATTCATCAGGTTTACCGTTCCAACTACATTCGTATGAACAAATTCCATCGGTCCTTCGATTGAACGGTCAACATGAGATTCTGCCGCCAAATGAATAACGTCCGTAATCTGATAGTTCTCAAATGCTGCTTTTACGTCTTGTTCGGAAGTAATATCTCCTTTTACAAAAATGTGATTCTCCGCATCCATCACGTCTTTCAGATTTGCCAGATTCCCTGCATAGGTCAGGGCATCAAATGTTATAATCTTGTAAGACGGATATTTTTTCACCAATAAGCGACCCAAATGCGACCCAATGAAGCCCGCGCCTCCCGTAACCAGAATATTCATATAAATGTTGCTCTTTGATGTAAAGTTACATAAAATATGATGTGATGTTTCCCTATTCAGGCATCCGGGGACTTCATCATTCCGGAAACACAAAGAGGATTTTTATTGAAATGCAAAGATTTACTCTTACTGAATCCTTTTTCATTGATTCATCGGGAGATCATTATTCCAGCTAAAACATCTCTGCGCCCTTTGCTTCTTAGCGTTAAAAACACAAAGTGATTTTTATTGAAACGCAAAGATGCAGAGAGCGCAAAGCGAAATGAGGGTCTGTATTTTCTTTCGAAGGTTTAAGAATATGGACCGGGAACTAATTGCACTAAAATGATGGATAGACATCCCGCAGTGGCGGGACAAGTTGTATCTATTAGCCCAGTGGCAGTAAGGAGCAGAAGTCATTTTCCTGGATAGATTGAACGACAAAAATACGGTAAATAGCAAAGAAAGGAAGAGCGCAAAGAGCTTTGCCTGGAAGGATATTATTTTTAGAATAAAAAAAGAATGCGACCCGAAGATCGCATTCCATTATTGAAGGTACAATAACAAAAAGAACTAAAACTGATGATTATTCATTAACGTAAAACTTCAATAAAGCCTTGCTTTTCGATTTCTTCTCCTGAGCCTAAAACAGCTTTCAAACGGTAGAAATAAACCCCTTCAGCCATTTCTTTTCCGGAAGTATCTTTCCCGTCCCACTGAAAATCAGGTTTGGCAAATGAGCGTACCCGGTTTCCCCAGCGATTCACGATATCTATTTCCAATGATTGAATTCCGGCATAGGAAACCAGCGAGAAGTAATCATTCACCTGATCTCCGTTCGGGGTGAAAATATTCGGAACTTCTACGAAACAAGCCAATGAAATATCAACGGTAAAGGAATCCGTTTCGGAAACACATGATCCGTTTTGTGCATAAACATAATAAGTTGTCGAAGTATTGGCATACAGCGTATTACTTGAGCCCGTTAAATTTCCGGGTGTCCAGACAAAGGTACTATTCGGCACATTGGAACTGACTGTTGCAACGACGGGTGTTCCCGGGCAAACCTGGAAATTATCCGGAACTGCAATCTGAGGGTTTGGCAATGCAGCTGTCAACACCGAATCTCTTCCGATCGGGCAACCATGATAAGAACCCATTACATAAATCCATCCTGCATTCTGATCGTTCACCGAAAAAGTTTGGGTTGTACTTCCGGACGGAATCCAGGTATACGTCATTCCAGGTTGATTTCCCGAAACAGAAAGTGTTGTGGAAGCTCCTTCACAGAATTCGGAAACTCCGGAAATCATTACTTCCAATGCCGGAATAACCAAAACCGGTGTTGCTTTTGCATCCGTGCAGCCATTCGGTGAGGTTCCAATGACTGAAAACGTACTGTTTGAAGCGGGAGAAACCATTCTGATTGCCTGGGTATTTCCGTCGTTCCATAAGTAATTCGTTCCGTTAACGGACGATGTCACCATCAATTGTACTTGATCACCCAGGCAAATTGTATCATCTGAAGCTTGTAAGGTCAGAATCGGGCTCGGTCTCACAATTGCTGAAGCCGACACCATATTCGAGTTACAACCAAATGCATTCGTCCCGATTACTGAGTAAACCGTTGTTGAACCCGGATTTACAGAAAGCGTTGAGCTTGTTATGTTTCCGGGAGTCCAGACATAGGTCATGTTATTGCTGGTTGAAAAAACTGTGAAAACGGCAGTTTCTCCGGCACAAATTGTATCATTCCCACTCACAGTAATTACCGGAGAAGGTATAAAATTGATGGTGAATGAAACCTGATCGGAACAACCAGATGCTCCGTCATAAACATACAATGTTTGTGAAGCTATAATGGCCGCTCCCGGCAAGTACGAAGTACCTGTTCCGTTCGGGCCGGTGTAATAGCGCTGATTTCCGCTTAAATTCGTTCCAGAAATCACCGGAAGAATATAAAACGAACAAGTAGTTACATCCTGAATTGGGTTAAGGATTGGAGTTTGGATAAAAGCAACCTGAATATTTGCGACCGAATCGGCACAACCGGGTGCTCCGTCAATGGTATAATGATAGCTTCCATTGGTATTTGTTCCGGGTGTAAATGTTCCCAGATAACCATTCGTCAGCGCTGAAGGTCCTGTCCAGGTTCCACCGGCGGACAAAGTTCCTGCGGGAATTTCAGCATACAAATTCACTGAATTTCCGGAAGCGCATTCCGTTACAGCAAGGTTGAGCGGTACTGGTTGGCACTGAAACAATTTCAAATCATCAAAACCAACATCATTTCCACCTGTTCCGGCAGTATTCGTGCTGATTTCAAATACAATTGAAGAAGTCGGAGCGGTAAAAGCGACCATGGTGATATCGTTCCAGGTACTTCCGTTGATCACGTTTTGAGTAACCAGCACATTTCCCCCGTTGTCTTTCACCTGGATCGTCAGGTTATTTGTACTTGTCCAGGTGTCGCGGGTGGAAAAGGAAAAACGGTATTGTTGTCCGACACAAATATCGGTGAATGGCTGAGAATACAGCATCCCGACATAACCATCTACAATATTCATGTACATCCCGTAAGTTCCTGTGCGAACACAACCTGCATATGTTTGGGGATTGTTTTGGTAAGTGGTTCCGGACAATAGATGAGGAATAACAGTCGTATACTCATAAGATTCATGATAAATCTGTGTCCAGTTGCATTGAGTATATCCTGTGAAATAACTGGAAACAACTAGCAATAAGAGAAGGGAACCAGTTCGTAGTTTCATCGTTTGGAGATTAAAGTGTGATGATTAAAAATTCAGGCAAGAAAGAGTTCCTGCCTGAATCTTCATTTTCAGTTGTTATTGAATCACTAACTTAATAGTGCTTGCTTTGCTTTCATTCTGAACGCGTACGAAGTAAACTCCCGGAGTCCAGCCCTGAACAGGCAATTCTGTTTGAGCATCCAGTTTTCCAAGAGTAGAAATCACGGTTCCTGTTGTTGAATAAACCGTTGCTGATGCATCTGCTGTTTCAGGGAGAGAAATGATTACTTTATCTGAAGCCGGGTTCGGATAAACACTCAATCCTTCGATTCCGTTTTCTTCCATTCCAGCTGTGCTTGTAACAACGATTGTCTGAATGACTGTTTGTGTTCCGCACTCATTTGTCAAAGTTGCTGTAACCA
>NZ_JASLCN010000368.1 GCF_030151805.1 Fluviicola sp. | reverse complement strand
AGAAACATCGCAATTATTGCACACGTTGACCACGGTAAGACGACATTGGTTGACAAAATGATTGAGGCAGGAAACGTAGTGAATGAGCGTGATCGTCCGACAGGAGAATTGATCATGGACAACAACGATTTGGAGCGCGAACGCGGAATTACCATCGTATCTAAAAACGTTTCCGTTTCTTACAAAGGAACAAAAATCAATATCATCGACACTCCTGGTCACGCCGACTTTGGTGGAGAGGTAGAGCGTGTATTGAACATGGCTGACGGGGTTTGTTTGTTGGTGGATGCTTTTGAAGGTCCGATGCCACAAACACGTTTCGTATTAGGAAAAGCATTGTCAATGGGAATCAAACCATTGTTGGTAATCAACAAGGTTGACAAAGACAACTGTACTCCTGATGAAGTTCATGAAAAAGTATTCGATTTGATGTTCGAATTGGACGCAAACGAAGAACAATTGGAATTCCCTACCATTTATGGTTCGGCTAAAAACGGTTGGATGTCGACAGACTGGAAACAACCAAAAACAGATATTTCTGATTTGCTGGATCAAATTTTGGACTATTTCCCGCCTCGTAAGATCGAAGAAGGAAATACACAAATGCTGATCACTTCTTTGGATTTCTCTACTTACGTCGGACGTATCGCTATCGGTCGTTTGCACCGTGGAGATTTGAAAGAAAACCAACCGATCATTTTGGCAAAACGCGATGGAACTCAAGAGAAACACCGCGTGAAAGAATTGTTCGTGTTTGATGGAACAGAACGTCGTAAAGTAGAATCAGTTGCTGCAGGAGATATTTGTGCTGTTACAGGAATCGAAGGTTTCGAAATCGGAGATGTAATCTGTGATGCAGAAAATCCGGAGCCATTGGCATCTATTTCTATCGATGAGCCAACGATGAACATGTTGTTCTCTATCAACGATTCACCGTTCTTCGGAAAAGAAGGAAAGAAAGTAACTTCCCGTCACATCCAGGAGCGTTTGACAAAAGAATTGGAGAAAAACTTAGCGATGCGGGTTTCCGATACAGATAAAGCAGATAAATGGATCGTTGCAGGTCGTGGTGTATTGCATTTATCGGTTTTGATCGAAACGATGCGTCGTGAAGGATACGAATTGCAAGTAGGTCAGCCACAAGTTATCATCAAAGAAATTGATGGTGTGAAATGTGAGCCGGTTGAAGAATTGACGATCGATTTACCGGAAGAGTTTTCAGGAACAGCTGTTGAGGCTGTTACGAAACGCAAAGGTGAAATGACGAATATGGAACCGAAAGGAGCACGTATGATTATTCAATTCCAGATTCCGTCTCGCGGAATTATCGGATTGCGTAACTACTTGTTGACACAAACGGCTGGTGAAGCAATTATGACTCACCGTTTCCTGGAGTATCAACCGTACAAAGGAGAAATTCCAGGACGTCAGAACGGATCCATGATTTCGTTGGAGCAAGGGGTTTCAATTCCGTTCTCTTTGAACAACTTGCAGGAGCGTGGTAAATTCTTCATCAACCCGAACGAAAACGTTTACGAAGGACAGGTAATCGGTGAAAACTCACGTGCAGGAGATTTGTGTGTGAACGTAACGAAGACCAAAAAGATGTCTAACATGCGTTCATCAGGAGCAGACGAAAAAGTGCGTTTGGCACCTGCAAAAATCTTCAGCCTGGAAGAATGTCTGGAATACATTCAGGGAGATGAGTACGTAGAAGTAACACCGGAAAACTTACGTATCCGCAAAATCTTGTTGAAAGAAGCAGAGCGTAAGCGTTCAGGAAAATAATCGGGACTTCCGACTCCGTTCATTCTCTTTTTTTAGAGGAATGTAAGGTTTCCCCTTTGAAGGGGGAGGAAATTCTAATAAATATTCAAAAGCGGATCCAGTACCAACCGGATTCGCTTTTTTTACGACAAGTCAAAAAAAGCATCCCAATAATATGGAACAAATTGAATTTTTAGAAAAAAATGTATTTAAAGGCCTGGAAAAGCTGAATGATGGATTCGACGGGGAGAATGTTCCGTTTTTTTCAGAGGCAGATTTCGAAATCGTGCTTGAAAGAGCGGAGTATTTCGGAATTGGAATTTATGGAATTGAACCATGGTTGAATGGTGAATTGTATGATGTCATCACCCATGAGAATCTGAAGAAGAAAGCAACTGATCCACAATGGTATCAAAAAGCATTTAAAACCTTTAAATCCCGCCAGTCAGGACTTTCATATTCCGCGACGTATAAAGTTTCGGCTAAACTTTTGGCAAGAGATATTTAAAAATGTTCAAATGTTCAAATGTTCAAATGTTCAAATGTTCAAATTGAACTCTTTAAACTTTTTGAACCTTTGAACTGACTCTTGTACAAGACAAAAGAAAAAACATGATAGAATCAAAACTTACTTTAGACATCATTACTGCAACCTTGCAGGGTGAGAAATACGAAGAACAAATTACCAAACAGCTGGAACACCTGGAGGAAGTGGAATACGAGCATACAGGCTCCGGGCTTCTTATCTTTATTGAATACCGAAAGGCTGCAAAAGAATTTTGGTTGACGGATGCTCAGTTGCACGAACTATTCGGTGAGTCGACTCCTGAATTGTCCAACGTTGAATTGCTCAACGACGAATTGAAGATCCAGGCAGAAACGATCGTTCATTTTACAAACGGAATGATTGACCGTGTTGAAATCTGGAATCAATTGGGAGATTATCCGGAGGACGATCTGGAGACGTGGAAATTGAATAGAATTGAAAATTGAGAATTGAAAAGGTAAAAGTTAAAGAGTTGTCTTTTGGAGTTCAGGTAATTTTTCAGGACGTTACAGGATGATTGTATTTTGTTTTGTATTCCAGTGGTGAAACGCCCGTAATTCTTCGAAAGACTTCCCGGAATGCTTTCATATCGGAATAGCCGACTTCGTACATCACTTCGTTGATTGTTTTCCCACTGGTTTCAAATGCTTTTTTAGCCGATTCGATTTTGACGCGCTGCATGTACTCGACAGGAGTGTTTCCGGTTGCTTTGATGAATCTTCTGTCAAAATTTCTGCGGCCAATGGCAAATTGTGAAGCGAGCTGCTCAATAGAAATCTTAGCGCTTACATGACTTTCAATGAATAGCTGAGCTTGTTTGATGGCGTCATCGTGATGTACTTTTTGCCCGTTGAAAATCACAAACTCCGATTGACTGTTTCTATCCGATTCGATCTGGAATACCTTCGAACATAAAATGGCGGTTTGCCGGTCAAAGTATTTTTCAATCAGGTAAATCATCAGGTTCAGAAAAGAATAAGCGCCGCCATTCGTATAAATTCCTTTTTCATCCGTTATCAAACGATCCTGCTCCAGGTTCACTTCCGGGAACATCGTTTTGAGCTGACTGGCTGCGGCCCAATGTGTAGAACATTTTTTGTCATTTAATAAACCACTTGAAGCCAGGATAAACGCTCCGGTGCAAATACTTGCTACTTCCGCTCCGAGTTCATAATGCATTTTCACCCAATTGATCAGTGGCCCATTTTGAGTAATGGCGGTTTCATAGCGATGATTCAGAGAAGGAATAATGATCAGATCTGTTTTTGTGATAGTTGAAATGTGAGTATGCGGTTTGACGGAAAACAATCCGTCGTAATACTGAATTTCGGTCGAAACACCGGCCAGTTGGATGTTAAACAGCTGTTCCTTTCCACTTTGTTTCCAATACTCATTCGCCCTGGAAAAGAGTTTATAAGCTCCTACAATGCTGCTCAGGTTATTGCCTTCCCCGTCCGGAACCAAAATAGTCAGATGTTTCATCTCGTTTTTTTCCAAAAGTACACTATCATTTTGTCTAAATCAACCCGTTTAATGTCTTTTTAGACACTTTTAAAGGAGTGAGCTAAGTTGTAGCTTTGAAAAAACGATTTTAACTGATACAATACATGATGACAACGAATCTCACAACAGTAAAAATGATCATGGACAGATGGGAGGCATCTGTAAAAAGCTGCGACACCTTGCTGCAATCACTTTCGGATGAACAATTGGAAAGGGAAATTGCTCCCGGAAAAAACAGGGGAACGTATTTACTCGGACACCTGATTGCCGTTCATGACGATATGCTAATCTTGCTCGATATGGGAAAAAAGGCATATCCTGAATTGAAGCGACCTTTTATTGAATTACCGGACAAAGCAACAACTGAACTTCCTTCCGTTAAGGAATTGCGACAACTATGGGAAGAACAGAACACCGATTTAAAACAACGATTTGATGCCGTGAAGCCGGAGGATTGGTTTCAGAGACATACAGCTGTTTCCGAAAGCGATTTTGCGAATGAACCTCACCGCAACAAACTGAACATCATTTTAACCAGAACAACGCACCTGGCTTATCATACGGGGCAATTGGTATTATTAAAATAAGATTATGGAACAGAAAGATTTCACATTTACGATTATTACGGACCGAACTCCGGGGGATGTTTTTAAGGCAATAAGCAACGTTCGCTCCTGGTGGTTTGGCTTGTTCTCCGAAGAAATTACCGGTTCATCCGAAAAACTCCATGATGAGTTTAGTTTCCGCGCCGGAGAAGGTGCACATTACTCCAAACAGAAACTGGTAGAAGTCATTCCGGATAAACGCATTGTCTGGCAGGTTGAAGAAAGTGCATTGACTTTTATCGAAGATCAATCTGAATGGACGGGAACAAAAATGGTGTTTGATATTGCAGAAAAGGATGGAAAAACGGAGTTGATTTTCACGCATCAGGGATTGACCCCCGAAGTAGCATGTTATAATGCCTGCGCACCAACCTGGTCAAAATACCTGGAAGAAAAACTGATTCCTTTGATTCAGGATGGTAAATAAAAAGAAGCTGAAGTTATCATTGAGATTCCTTCTTTCACTGATTCAAATTGAGAAATCATCATTCAGAGCGGAGCTTAGTCTTCGCTCTTTTGTTTTTTAGAAAAGAATTTACCCGAAGGAATACATGTGAAGATTCAATTGCTTAACTTATGGCAATAAAATAGCCATTATGATAAATCAAATTAAAAAATTCGAGAAAAATGCGCTTGCTTTTGAGTTGTCCGGGACATTCACCGAAGCTGATGCCTTATTGATCGAACAGCTTTTCCAGGAAAAATTGGATCAGGGGTTTGAACACGTAAACATTCTGATCAAGGTGAAAGATTTGTCGGTGCTTAAAGACATGTCTTTGAAAGGCTTTTTTCAGGGGGAATTATGGGGAATCAAACACTTCGGAAAAATAGGACGATGCGCTGTAGTTTCTCATTCAGGAGTGATGGAGTCGATTGTGACTGTTGAAAACAAAATCCTTCATTTATTTAATCATGCTTTGGAAGAAAGGTATTTTGATCAGGAGCAATTGGATGAAGCATTGGAATTTATAACTCCGGGTAATTAAACGATACGGATTGTATTCATCTCACATTTTGGTTTGATGAGGAAAGGATTCCTTCCGCCAAAGACCTGATTAAAAGAATCGTTACGGAAAACAGGGGGATGCAAACGAACAGTTGAAAGAGCGGAACATCATTTCCGCTTTCTTCATTTGTGGAAGTATGGAAAGGTATTTCATGCTCCGGGTGAAGCTTGTTATACGAGATAAGTTGTATTTTTAAAGGAAGAATTAACTGAATCTATTTTAGAAACAGACAAATCGCATATGTTAATCAGAAAAGCAAACCAGGAAGAATCTGAAACCATTGCTTCCCTCATGATGTTGGCAATGGAAGATATCGTTTATAACTTTATCGGGGAGAAATCAGCAGGGAAGGCGCTTTGCTTTTTGAGCAGCTTAACGGAAGAAAAAGGCAATCAATATTCCTATGAAAATTGCTGGATTGCAGAATCCGGTGGAGAAATTGTTGGAACTGCCATTGTGTATGACGGGGCAAGATTAAATGAATTGAGAGAACCTGTCGGGAACAAAGTTAAAAACATGTTTAACAGGGAATTCAACCCTGAAGATGAAACGCAGGCCGGAGAGTATTACATTGATTGTGTGGGTGTGAGTCCGAACCAACAGGGAAAAGGAATCGGCACTAAAATCTTTCAGTTTTTGATCGAGGAATACGTTGAGAAGCGCAATGAAACACTGGGCTTATTGGTAGATCAGGACAATCCGAATGCCAAAAAGCTTTATCTGAAACTGGGATTCGAAATAGCCGGCGAAAAAACATTGGCGGGTAAAAAGATGGAACACCTTCAGTTCAAGAAGAAAGAATCGCTCTAAAACTTCACCCAATTCTAAACTAAAAAAAACAATACTAAAAAACAATGAATCGAAAAATCTCCACGCTGATCACGGTGATGATGATGACTTTAGTTACTATGACTACAGTTGCCCAAGATCAATCCGACCAGGCAAAAAACTATTTTGCGGAATACCTGACTTCAAAATCAATGACAGAATTAATTGCCCGATCTCTTCCTACATTGGAAGAGTGTAAATTGGTTTTTAAAGAACAAGACGCTGAAACTTATTTTAAAGCGATTGAAGCAATGAAGTCCAAAGCTGAGGCTGATCCAAAGGAAGAAAATGAAACGTTTTCAGATGTTCAGATTGACCGTTTTTCAACCGAAGATATTGAACAACAGAAAGGTAATTACGCAGGGGGAATGGATCAAATTTTAGAAAAATTGCAGCTCGGTGTTGTTTTTTACAAAGTCTCACTATTGAGAGAAAAAGATGCTGAAAGAGGACTCGCATTCAAATACTGGGTTCATATAAACGGCCGCTGGGTGTTTTTCCCCAAGCCATATCACGTATTTGAAAAGTAAAAACAATGGTGTTCGGGTTCTTTGCAAAGCAGATCGAATTATTGGATCCAGGTTGGATGAAAAATCTAACGGATGAATCGAAGATCACATTCAGGTTAAACGGAGTAAAAATGAAGGATAACAGAACAAAACTGGAATCAATCCTCAATCAGCATCGTGTTTCGTTCAGGGTAAATTACCCTTTAGTGAATGACCAGGAACAGGTAGAATACATTTGTACGGGATATAAATACAAATTGCAAAAGGATCAGGTGGTTGGATTTGCACTCACGAATACCAATGTAAGTAAGCAGGATATCATTCATAACCTTGGAAATCCAACGAAAGTAACGCCGATCATCGGAGAAATATTCTCGATGGATCTGTTTGAGATTGAAGGATATATCTGGGAATATGACGGTTTGAAATTGGAAGTCACGTTTGATGAAAAGGAGTTGGCTGCTGAAGCCTTTCATGTCGGAAAGAAATTGTACTACTTTGATAATTGATAAAGCGCCAGTTTTTT
>NZ_JASLCN010000318.1 GCF_030151805.1 Fluviicola sp. | reverse complement strand
TGGTTGCAATCATTAAAGGTTATAAACTGATTTGTGTATTGAACGATAAGCAGTCGAAAGAAAAAATGGACATTTTGCGTGCAGTTGGTGCAGAAGTAGTTGTTTGTCCTACGGCTGTTGAGCCTTCTGACCCCCGTTCATATTATTCCGTATCCAAAAGGTTGGCGAAAGAAATTCCGAATTCCTGGTATGTGAATCAATACGATAATTTATCGAACCGCCTGGCTCATTATGAGCAAACTGGTCCTGAAATTTGGGAACAAACGGATGGAAAAGTAACTCATTTTGTTGTTGGTGTAGGAACAGGAGGAACGATTTCAGGAGTTGGTAAGTATTTGAAAGAGAAAAACCCGAATGTGAAAATCTGGGGAATCGATACATATGGTTCTGTTTTCAAGAAATACAAGGAAACAGGAATTTTCGATGAAAATGAAATTTACCCTTATATCACTGAAGGAATCGGGGAAGATATTCTTCCTGCAAACGTAGATTTCGACGTGATTGATTTGTTCGAGAAAGTAACGGATAAAGATGCTGCGGTTTACACACGCCGTTTGGCTCGTGAAGAGGGAATTTTCGTAGGAAATTCTGCAGGAGCCGCTATCGGTGGATTGTTGCAATTACAGGATCAGTTGACGGAAGACGATGTAGTGGTTGTTTTATTCCACGATCACGGAAGCCGTTATGTTGGGAAAATCTTCAACGACGATTGGATGCGTGAAAGAGGATTCCTGGAAGAAGAATTTAAAACGGCTGAAGATGTGATTGCGCGTCATGCGGATTTACCTTTGGTAACCTTGTATTCGGAAGAATTGGTGTCTCACGCCATTATGAAAATGCGCAAGTACAACATTTCCCAGATTCCGGTATTGAGAGACGGTGAATTGGTTGGTTCTTTGAATGATTCCCAGGTTTACCAATTATTGGTTGATAACCCGGCATTGAGAGATACGCCGATTTCCAAAATCATGCAAAAACCTTTCCCGGTTGTTCAGGCAAGTGCGAAGTTGGAAGATGTTGCGAAATTGATTAATGAGCAAACTCCGGCTGTGATTGTTGAACGTGCAAACGGCGACAAAAAGATTTTAACACGTCAGGATGTAATTGCGTCTTTAGCATAGTGAAAAAAATCAAATACATAGATCAAATGCAGCGAACGGTGGAAGTTAATTCCACCGTTTTGCGTATTGTGTCATTGGTTCCGTCTCAAACAGAATTACTGGTTGATCTGGGCTTGAAGGAAAAACTGGTCGGAATCACCAAATTTTGCATTCATCCTCCCGAATTGAGAAAAGAAGTGCAATTGATCGGAGGAACGAAAAATGCAAAGATCGAAGGCATTAAAGCCTTGAATCCGGATCTGATTATCGGGAATAAGGAGGAAAACAACCAGGCCGATATCGAACAATTGGAACAGGATTTTCCGGTTTGGATGAGCGATATTTTCAACCTTGCAGATGCGCTGGACATGCTCGGTAAAATCGGCGAACTTACCGGCACACAGCAAAAAGCCCAGGAATTGAGCGCTGCGATCGAAACGAATTTCGCGCAATTGAATGCATTGAAACCGACAGGAAAAAGTGTGCTGTATCTGATCTGGAAGAATCCATACCTTGCTGCCGGAAAAAATACCTTTATTGATTCCATGCTGGAGACTTTAGGATTTGAAAATGCCATGAACCAGGATCGCTATCCGGAAGTGAATTTGGAAACGATCCATCCTGATTTAATATTTCTAAGTTCAGAACCGTATCCGTTTAAAGAAAAACACATAGAGGCGTTGCAAAATCAGTTTCCCGAAAGCCAGGTTGTTTTGGTAGACGGAGAATATTTTTCCTGGTACGGTTCGCGTTTATTGGGGGCTCCGGCTTACTTTCTGGAATTGCTGAATTCTATTCCCAAATGAAGGTGATGAGTACATTTGCCACGAATTCACGAATTACTGGCGTCTAACGATGGGATTTATGTATTTTAATCAGGTAGCGCTAAAAGTATCTTTAAAAATATACAGCATACTAAATTTTAATTGATGGCTTTTAATATTTTTGATATTCAGATCTTTGCGTTCTTTCATTCTTTGCGTTCAAAATAAGGCTGGATTTATAAACCGCAGAGAAGCAGAGAGCGCAAAGATTTAGAGGTTACCTGTGTTAAGTACATAATTCCCTCTAACGATCGCCTTAATATTAGCAGTTAAAGCGTTTCTTATCTTTCCGAGATTAGACTAACAGGTAATTTGTACATTAAAAGGATATTTATCAATTGTTAAATCTGTATCGGTCATAAAACGAATTCGGACGAATCCATTAAATTTATGCGAGCATATCTATTTTTACCATGAAAAATTCAGTTCTTACTTTCGTGTTGTTAGCATTTATCTGCGTTATATCATTTTCGTTTAAAAATCCGGCTCCGACGTATCACACGATTACCGTAAAAGTGACCAATATCCGTAATAACTCGGGAAAACTTCAGTTGCAGGTTTACCGTACGTCCGAAAACTTCAAAAAGCAGCTTCCCTGGAAGGTAAAATTGTTTGATAAGGATGCAGTGAAAAACAACACGCTGACTTGTACCATTACAGGCATCGAAGAAGGAGAATACGGAGTGGCTCTTTTGGACGATGAAAATGCGAATAAAGAAATGGATTACAGCATGTTTATTCCGGATGAAGGCTTCGGCTTTTCAGATTATTATCATACGGCCTGGAGCAAACCCAAGTTTGAAGACTTCAAATTTCAATTAAAAGGAGATAAAACAGTGACGATCAAAGTTCGTTATGTGTAAGGTGTTATAGTTCGAAAACTCCCAATCCGAATACCATTTTGGAAAGCTCGTGTAACGGATGTTTTTTCTCTTTGAACAGGATTTTTCCTTCTATGGAATAACGACTTCCTTTTTCCGGTTTGATTTCAATCTGAATGGATTCGGTACTATTCAAAAAGTCGTTGAATGCTTTGATTGGTCCCATGTTTTCAATAACAGCAGTAACAAAAGTACTGCCGTAAACTTTGGTTGCTTTTTCCAAATGACCTTTAATGAAAAACACCTCATTTCCATTATAAGAAACGATTGCAGAAGGATCAACTCCGATAAAATACGTGTCCGGAGCAAGCTGTTTCAAATAATAGGAAGTATTTCCAAAACTCAGACGGAGATTTTCTCTTCGAACCGATGCCGGGAAAGCTTTCCAGAGTTCTTCTACTTTGCACTCGTTTTTGGTTTGAATAATCAGGTTCATGACCGGAACGGGTAGAAACCCGAACACTTTGGGTAAACTGTCTTTGGTGTCTTCCAGGTATGTTCCGCCGAAATCAACAGCATACGCCTGCAAATCCTTGAAATGCGGAAGCCCTTTTGGTAAAAAGTTCAGCAATGTATCGGGTAAAGCTCCTGAAATTAAACGGGAATAAACATACACTCCTTTCGGATTTAAGCCGAATTTCAAACCCGGATGAAGCTGTTTCGGATAAATTAGTCCTCCTTCCATGGTAATTTCACGATCCTGGTGCTGAATGGATAAATCCATGGAAGAAAATCCACTTTTTTCGGAACGGTTTTTCCAATGCAAGGCAATGAATTCATTCTTTTCCGGTGCTGCTTTTTGCAATTCTTTAAATGGGGAATTTAACACTTCAGCCAGAACGGATTCCAATTCTTTTTTGTTCGATTTCAGTCCGCGGATTTGATTCACATAGATTCCACAATGTCCTTTCGCTCTTCCGATTTGGGTTGATTTACAATAATCGGCAATATGCTTGTTGAATGCCGAGCTGTTTAAAGTCTGAACGGCAATTACCAGGAAATTTTTCTTGTTCCGTTCAATATTGTAAAGCACGATGTCTTCCTGGAAATCAATGAACAAAGGTTTCTTGTCCGTAGCTTCATTGGTTCCCCTTTCAATCAGATCTTTTACCTGCTGAATAAAAGCATCGTCTTTCTCTGTAAAAAGAGTCGTATATATTTCTGTTTTAATAAAAGATTCGGCATCCATCCGCAAAACCCATTTGCTGTCTTTCGGAATTGGAACAACCGGATTATTCTGATTGTTTGAAAGGAAATTAAGGCAAATAAAAATCAATAAACTGGATGCAGTAAGTAGCACTACAAGGAAAGCGGCATAAAAGCGTTTTTTTATTTGCATGTCATAAAGGTAATTTTTTCTTGAAATTGTAACTTTGTTTCATGGGAAAATTCTTTTTCTGGATACTCAAGTTATTCGGTTGGAAAATAGACAGTCATACTCCGGTTGGTATTGATAAAGCTGTAGTAGTGGTAGGTCCTCATACTTCGAACTGGGATTTTGTGATCGGTAAAATAGCTTTTGCGCATTATGGGGTGAATGCTAAATTCCTGATTAAGAAGGATTTGTTTTTCTTTCCGCTGGGTTTTATTTTGAAGGCAATGGGAGGAGTTCCGGTCGATAGAAAGAGAAATAACAACATCACCGAACAGGCGGTAAACTACTTTAAGGAGAACGAAAAGTGTTTCATGGTATTTACTCCGGAAGGAACAAGAGGGTATCAGCCGCATTGGAAAAAGGGATTTTATTACATTGCCCAAAGTTCAAATGTTCCGATTTACATTGCTTATATCGACTATAAACGCAAAATGGGTGGTTTTCATTCGCTGTTTATCCCGACCGGGAATGTGGATGCGGATATCAAATACATCAAGAATATTTTATCTGAATACACCGGGAAAGTTCCTGAGAATGGTATTCGAAAAGAGGATTAAACATGTCGGAATTTTTAAGAACAGTTAACGTGACGCGTTACATTTCACCTTTGAGAGAAGGAGGATCACTTCCGGCTTTGGTCGATGCAGATGACGATTTTAAGTACGTTTTGAAATTTCGAGGAGCAGGACACGGAGTGAAAGCATTGATCTCAGAATTTTTGGGTGGCGAAATTGCCCGGATGCTCGGTTTCAAGGTTCCGGAATTGGTTTTTGTGAACCTGGATGAGGATTTTGGTCGTTCTGAAGCAGACGAGGAAATTCAGGATTTGTTGCGCGCCAGTCACGGATTGAACCTGGGACTTCACTTCTTGTCGGGAGCAATTACTTTTGATCCGGTTGTAACGAAAGTGGATGAAGAAACGGCCTCG
>NZ_JASLCN010000189.1 GCF_030151805.1 Fluviicola sp. | reverse complement strand
TACTCCGGCTTCACCCAAAACAAATCCGGATTGTTTGTTTTATAGATTACAAAACGTTCTCCGGTTTGAATAATCGTGCTTTCTACTTTTTGAGGCGTTTGTTCCAATCCGTCCAAAGGCAACAATTGGATATACACAAACACTTTTCCTTCTTTTTGCGTCTCGGTATCGTATTCACTGGTTACCGGAGTTTCCAATCGGTATAAGTTCTTCGCCATGTATTGATCCAGGTATTCTTCCTTGGTTTGACTGTTTCGTCGATTCCAGTTAGCATCCGGGTTCAAAATCAATGTTTTCCCGCTGATTAATCGTTCACGAACTTCCTGAACCCCCAACAATTCGCCTTTTTCATCCATCACATACGCATCAAACGTCGGGTCCATCCAGATCCATTTCTTCAGGTCCCGGCTGTAAACCATATTGATCACGTGACAATCCTCAAATTTGGTTTCTTTAGGCATGCAGGTAATGTGGCGCGATTTGATCCCCATAGACAAGTAGCACTCGTTCAAAATGGTCGCCATCATCCGGCAATTGATCCCGCGATTTTCCATTTTACACACCTGAATCAAATCCAAAGCATTTTTCAAAACAGGATTATCACTGCTGCCGTCGTGTCTCACTGTATTGTGTACCCAATGCATCAAATTGATAATTTTCGACACTTCATTTCCTTCTCCGGCAATGGAATCCAGCTTCAGATCCTTCCGGATTTTCATCAACCGTTCGTCGTTCAAGGCCTGGTAAGTAAACTCCGGAACAAAACGCTTATCGGAATAATTGAATTTAGCTGCTTTTTTCAGCCTGGCAATATAAGATTCCTGGTATTTTACCTGTGTCCGGGCAGAATCTTTCCCATTCAGTAAAATAACGAAATCGACCACGGGATTTTTCGGACTCACACGCACTGTAATCGAATCCTGGTTCGTAATGAACGTAACCTGAGTATTGAATGTGACATAAACATCCGGGTTCGCTTCCGGTACAATGGTCCACATTTCTCCTTTCCAGATCTTGCCGTCACGAATACCAACTTTATCTGAAGAGGCTTTAATGACATTCATTTTGGTTTGAGCTTGTAAGAATGAAATACAAGTTGTAAATGCAAATAAAAAGATTGTTTTCAAATTCATGAAGTGTGTTTGTTATGAGACAAAGAAACGGTTAAAAAGTTACTGATCATCGGTTATTTTTTTTTTCAACAACCACCTATTTGATCAGCAATTGATAGTAAGCTCATTTCCAATAGTCTGATACTCTTTTTGTGTTCCTCACTATCAACATGTTCTCTGGTTGCAGCAGTGATCGACAATGAATGTTCACCCCTTAAACTGTCTCAAGTGATGATCATTGTGCTTATACACCATCAGGCCGACTTGTTTTTTGGTCATTTTCCCGAAGAAATCATGAATAAATGCCGGATTTGAATACTGCTCGTACGATTGAATCAAGGCAATCCATTTTTGCTTTTCTGCCGGAATATCTCCAGCTGTTTCGTTGATTTTGAATTGAGCGGAAGTTGGGACACCTTTATCGAGCGGTTTGTCATCTTTAATCATGCGCTTCAACCCCATTTTCCCGAAAATCTTCCCGATAAACACCTGTTTATAGACCGGATTTCCCTTTCCCTGCATCCATTCTTCCCAATTGGTGCAATGTTTCATCATCTGATACAGATTCATCTTTCCCCACTCTGCCTGAGCATCATTATCCAAATGATTGATTCGGTGAATCAATTCCTCTCTCACTTCCTGATCAAATATTGTTTTCATAAATAGGCAAGTTTTTCGCTTTCGAATATATTGTTTTTCCACTTGAAAACAGCTCATCACCTCTATTATTCCAATATCCCGCGATGATCGGTGGCTTTTAAATGAGATTCCACTCTCCAGAACGTGTTCCAGGACTCATTGGTTCCGCTTAAATGTTCCATCTCCTCAAACTTTCCCACTCTGTCATTATAAAAATAATGCGTTCCCCACATATTTGAGAACTCCAGTTTCCATTCGCATCGATGTTCCGAAAGAATTTTTCCGCCGTAAGTAAACCCTTCAAATATGGCTGTTTTCATCATCGTCCCCGAAAAGAAGACTTCATCCAGGTTTTTAGGCGTTTGATGATGGTTCCTGTAATAATTAAATACTTCTGCAACAATGATTTTTGCTTGCCTTTTAGTAGAATAATCTTCCAGTAGTAAGAAAAGGCTTACACAGGAAAGAACAGCCAGAATAGGTGAAAGTTTCGTCTTTTTCCGGGTGATTTCCCAAACAAACAAGCCAATAGAAATGGAAAGTAAAACCAACCCCAAAGAAGGGTTATAATAATAGATTATCAGTGAAATAACGAATAACACGATATTTTGTTGAATTAAATACCTCATTTGAATGAATTTATCGTTAGTGGATAATCTAATATATTGATTTTTGAATCAAAATGCATGTTTAGTGGAAGATTTAGTTTGCTCATTCTGAAAACAATGGGCTCTTCTAAGCTTAAAAAAAGAACTAGTATTGAATAATTTACCCGGATAATCTTAATCCTAAAAAGAATGCAGATGTTAAAAAAACAAAAAACGCGGGCTGTTTTCAAAGGGCTGTTTGATTAAACTCATCTTTTACATTTATTTGGCCCTCAAAATTGATTTAACCATGCTCAACTCGAAACTAATTATCGCATTACTTGCTATTATACCACTCGGAGCGAATGCTCAGAAAGTTGTTCCCGGAACTTCTTATACGCAGTTTAGTTTGAAAGCCAAAACCGACACAATTGATTTTGTCGTTGCGGAAACCGATTTAACGGTTAAAAAACCCATTTTCTTTTTTGCACAAGGCTCTATGCCGGTTCCGCTCTTCGTGAATCTTCCCGGGCAGGGAACCTATCCGATTCCCCTGGGTAATTTTGATTTGAACACCCTAAACTTGTATTATCATGTGGTGGTTATTTCCATGCCGAAAACTCCCGTTGTTGTAAACAAGAATCAATTAAATTCAAGTTATTGCTATACGCCTGATTCCACGGGCAGAGTGCTTGATTCGTTCTTAAAAGCCGACAACCTGGAAAATTACGTTGCGCGGGCAAATAAGGTACTGGATTTTCTGAGCAAACAAAAATGGGTCGACAACAATAAGCTGGTAGTTGCAGGTCATTCCCAGGGTTCGCGAATTGCAGCTGAATTAGTTGCCGGAAATCCGAAAATCACACACGCCGGTTTGTTTGGTTTCAATCCGCTTGGCCGCGTTCATGAACGGGTTTGGTTAAATTATAAGGAAGCCATGAAAGGAACGATTTCCTGGAAAGAACTGGATAGTCTGCAGCAGGAACAATACACTTTTCAAAAAGAAATCTATGCCGATAAGGGTGAAGATGTCAGTTTGGTTCCCTGGAAATCATTTACCGGAATTGGGTTTGAGCGCCTGTCTCAGATCAAAACCCCGCTCTACATTGCTTACGGAACGGAAGATAAATGCGCCTTTTTGAATGAATTAATCCCGTTATACTTCATTCAGGCAGGAAAAACCAATTACGAAGTCAAACGATACCCAAACCTGGAACACAATTACTTCCCTATCATCAACGGAAACCCGGATTATCAAAACGGAAAATGGGCGGAAGTGATGAATACCTTTGTAGAATGGAGTTTGAAGAATTGAACACGTTAGGTTAGCCTAATGGTCAATTCGAGTATCCCGCATGTTGTTCTCGATACTCAACCTGCTTTAGCGGTTGAACTCGAACTGACATGCGGGATGTATCGGGAATGACCTTAGATTATACTTTCACCGTCTCTCCATGCTCCTTTAGCACCGACTCGTACAAATCTTCATAAATCGGGAGAATCTGAGCCAGATCAAAACGTTTTGCCTGCTCCAAAGCATTTTTGCGGAAAACCTGATGCGTCGCTTTGTCTTTTAAAATACGGATTGCATTTGCAGCCATCGAATCCACATCTCCTACATTGGAAGTAAACCCGGAAAAACCGTCAATATTCACCTCCGGAATTCCACCTGTATTGGAAGAAACCACCGGAACACCTTCAGCCATTGCTTCCAAAGCCGCCAAACCAAAGCTTTCCGTTTCGGAAGGAAGCAGGAATAAATCGCTCAATTCCAGGATCGGAGCCGTTTCGCGTACCTTTCCGGTAAAAATAATCTTATGACAAATTCCCAGGTCGCGTGCCAAACGCTCCACGATCGCACGATCCGGACCATCACCGGCCAATAGTAATTTTGCGGGTAATTGCTCCTGAACCTTCTGGAAAATGTGAACCACATCCGTAATGCGTTTCACAGGTCGAAAGTTGGAAATATGACACAGGATCAATTCGTCGTCCTGCGCATAATGTCTTCTTTTCTCCAGGTTAATGACCGGCAATTCGTCTTTCGACTGAATAAAATTCGGAATCACATGGATTTTACGCTTGGTTTCGAAATGCGCATACGTGTCTTTCATCAAACTCTCCGAAACAGCTGTCACCGCATCCGAAGCATTGATACAAAACGAAATCACAGGCTCAAAAGAAGGATCTTTTCCTACCAGCGTAATATCCGTTCCGTGAAGTGTCGTAATAAAGGGAATATTGATTCCCTGCGCTTTCAGGATCTGCTGCGCCATAAACGCTGCAGATGCATGAGGAATTGCATAATGCACGTGCAAAATATCCAATCCTTCGTATTTCACCACGTCTACAACCTTACTCGCTAATTCCGTTTCATAAGGCTGGTATTCGAAAAGCGGGTAATCCGAAACCTGCACTTCATGGTAAAAAATATTCTCACGGAAACTTCCCAGCCGAACCGGCTGCGAATAGGTGATAAAATGGACCAAATGTCCTTTCTGAGCTAAGGCTTTGCCCAATTCTGTGGCTACAACGCCACTCCCGCCAAATGTGGGATAAAGTACGATTCCTATTTTCATGTTTGTCTGTGTATTTAAGTTGCAGTTTCTATTCTGATTCTAAAACTGCACGAATGTTTGTTTAATTAATTGAAGTATTACCTGGTTTAATTTAAACTGTGCCACGCTTGTTCCTTCGCTTTAAGCAATTCATCATAACTTAGCTCAGTCTTCACCAGCCTTTCGGCTGGCGCTTATCGAAAGCAGTGCTTTCTCTCCTCTTATTTCTTGCGTGCCTCAAAAAGTGCTTCGTAAATGACCCGCTGAATCTCAGTTCGCACGCTCATCTTTGTTATTTTCCAATTATCTGCATCCGGATAAACCCGGTTTGATAAAAACACGAAGTTTACCCTGTTCTCGGGATCCGCCCATGTAATCGTCCCCGTAAATCCCGAATGCCCGAAAGTAGACGGAGAAACCAAATCGCAAGTCGGACCGTTTTTCAAGTTCACAGTTGGTTTGTCGAAACCGATTCCCCTTCTGTTTCCGGGACAAAATTGGCATGCCGTAAACTGATCTACAATTTCTTTTTTGATGATCAATTGGTCTCCTATTTGTCCTTTATTCAACAGGAATTGCATCAAAGCAGCTAAATCCGTGGCATTTGAAAATAATCCTGCGTGTCCTGCCACTCCGCCCATCATGGCAGCTCCCGGATCATGTACGTAACCATGAATGAGTTGCTTGCGGAATTCTTTGTCAAATTCTGTCGGAACAATGCGTTTCTTGTTAAATTTCTCCAGCGGCAAATAGGTCATAGTTTGTAATCCCAAAGGCCTGTAAATCTCTTTTTCCACGAATTCATTCTGCCCCATTCCGCTTACCCGTTCAATGAATTTATTGAAGAAATAATAACTCAGATCCGAGTATTCATACGATTTCTTACCCGTAAGCGGCGTTTCAACAATGATTTTCAGCATCGTCTTCCAATAATCGTCCCGGATCCAGATATTGTCTGCTACCACCCGGTTATAAATGCCCTTATCCTGGTCACTGTAAATCTCCGGATTCAAATCTCCGTTCTGCATCGTGCGCTTGTAAAAAGCAATCCAGGGAGTCAATCCCGCCTGGTGTGTCAATAAATCAATCGCTTTGAGATTTCCATAGCTCGTTCCTTCCGTATATTCCGGAACCAACTCATTCAAATCCATATGGGTATCGAACTTGTTCAAGGTTTTTAAACGCATCAGAGCTGTTGTTGACGATGCGATTTTTGTAATCGAAGCAATGTCGTAAATATGCTCATTCGTAATGCTGTCTCCGTTTTCGTAAATCGTTGTTCCGTATGATTTCTGAATCACGATTTTCCCGTCGATCGCAACCACGATCTGACAACCCGGAAAAGCTTTCGCTTCAATTGCCTTCGCCACGATATCATCTACTTCTTTCAGTTTTGCAGGATTCAAGCCCAATTCTTCCGGCTGTGAGTACTTCAAACGACCATTTCCTTTCAGTTGTACCCCGAAGCCTTCTTTCCAGTGCCCGTTGATTTCCATTGCCAGTTTTCCAGTAATATCGAAAGCTCCCATCACTGCCTGAGCCGTTCTTTCCTGCGCTGCCGCAGTGTTTTCGTACGCACATAGGATTGACTTAACCGATTTCGGGAACGTTGTTTCATCCTGAAGAACCAATGGATTTCCAAAGAAAACCAAACTGGCGTGTGCATTTTCAGGAATCAGATCCAAGACGTTTTTCCACGAACCGAAACTGTAATTGTTTCGTGCACGCTGTGCATCCGAATGGAAATCAAGGATATAGATTGCATCCGGATTCAGCTTGACTTCTTTCAATCGTTTCGCGGCCTCTTCAGCTGTAAAGTATTTATAATGAGTGATTTTTGCATAGTCATTTAAACGGTCTCTGAAAGCAGAAGTGTGCGTGCCGATTCCAATGCGGATAATTTCCCGGTCCAAACGATCAATCGGCAAATTATCCTGTTCGTTCTTCAAACAGACCAATGCTTTCTCATAAATCTGGTTGATGATTAGTTTTCGTTCCGGAGCCGGATCCATGCGTTTGATCATCGGCTTGTGAATGATTGCCTGATATTTCGCACGCAAAACCCTCCGGCAATGCTCATTCACTTCTTCTTTACTCAAACTTCCGCTTTCTACTTTGGTTCGGATCAGTTTGATGGCATCTGTTACATTTTCCGGAAACAGTAAAATATCACATCCTGCTTCGTATGCTTTGGCCACCACTTCCGATTTACCGTATTTCTCAGAAACTGCTTTCATATTCAACGCATCGGAAATAACCAAGCCTTTAAAGCCAAGCTTCTTTCTCAAATACGTTTCAATCACCGGTTTGGATAAACTGCTCGGCATTCCGCTCGGATCCAAAGCAGGAACGTTTAAATGAGCAACCATGACAGATCGTGTTCCAGCATCAATTCCGCTTTTAAACGGCAAGAAGTCTTTTGATTCAAATTCGGACACACTATGCGAAACAGTTGGTAGTTCTAAATGAGAATCTTTGTCCGTATCACCATGCCCGGGGAAATGCTTCACACAGGAAATAACACCTGCATCTTCAATTCCCTTCACCATCGCAGCGGTTTGTTTTGCAACCATTTTCGGATCAGAACCGAACGAACGGAAACCAATCACCGGATTTTTGGGATTTAGATTCACATCTGCAACCGGGGAGAAATTCATGTGGATTCCGAGCATATCGCACTCAATCCCCATGTGATTCCCGATTTTTTCAGTTAGTTTCAAATCATTTGCAGCCCCAACTGTTTGTTGATACGGAAAACGCGGTTCACCCGAAAGCCGCATTGCAACTCCCCATTCGGCATCCATCCCGATCAATAGAGGAACTTCGGCAGCACCCTGCATTTGCTGAATGGCTTCCGAAAGATTGTCCTTTTCTCCCTGGAAGAAAATCAATCCTCCGATCTTCTGATTTTTAACCAGCGATTCCGTTTCAGCTAAATGCGCCTTGCCCTTATTCGACCAGCACGCCACCATGAACGACTGTGCAATTCGCTCTTCCGTAGAAAGTTTTGCCAATTCTGCCTCCACCCATTGATTTTCATCAGCAGAAGCATTCAGACTTGTTTGCTGTTTTTTCTGTTTGGTTCCTGATTTCACAAGCAATGCAGAGGTAATTAATCCGGAGCCTGCAAGCAGGAAAAAAAGGAAGGCTGCTTTACGAACGGTCTTTTTATTCATAAAACAAAATTACGTTATAATTCATAAAAACTGACAGGGTGTCAGCCAGAAAATATTGGAACGGGAATTGTTAAAAGCAAGCAAGCAGTTTTAACGAAAATAATGACGGCGCGAACGTTTGCCGGTACCAAAAGCTACCGCTTTTTCTTATTTTTGTTGAGATTGTCAACGGCACAACTAAAAACAGTATTCAGAAAACACAAAATTCGCTTATTCATGTCAGATATCATTCGCTTACTTCCAGATCACGTTGCCAATCAGATAGCAGCCGGAGAGGTTGTTCAACGACCCGCATCTGTCGTGAAGGAATTAGTGGAAAACAGTATCGACGCAGGAGCAACGAAAATCGAATTGTACATTAAAGATGCCGGACGGACGCTGATCCAAATCGTAGATAACGGAAAAGGAATGTCGCCATTGGATGCACGGATGTGTTTTGAGCGTCATGCAACAAGTAAAATAGCGCATGCCGACGATTTGTTTGCCTTAAAAACCAAAGGATTCAGAGGTGAAGCTCTGGCTTCTATTGCGGCAATTGCGCATGTATCGCTTCAAACAAAACGCATTGCCGACGAATTGGGGACAAAAATCCAGATCGAAGGAACGGAATTGGTAAACCAGGAACCAGTGCAATGTACAGAAGGAACCAATTTTGAAATCCGGAACCTGTTTTTCAATGTGCCTGCCCGAAGAAACTTTTTGAAGTCGGACAATGTGGAATTCAAACACATTATTGATGAATTTGAACGTGTAGTACTTCCGCATCACGATATTGCGTTCCGGTTGGTTCACAACGACCAGGAGATTTATCATTTGCTTCCGGCTCCGCTCAGAAAACGCATCGTAGATGTTTTCGGACGGAATTTCAACGATCGCCTGGTTCCGGTTACGGAACAAACAGACATTGTTGGCCTCGACGGATTTGTAGGAAAGCCCGAGGCAGCTAAAAAATCGCGCGGGGAGCAGTTTTTGTTTGTAAACAATCGTTTTTTCAAGGACACGTATTTCAATCATGCCGTTTCTGCTGCTTTTGAACACTTGCTTCCGCCGAAATTGTTTCCGAGTTATTTCCTCTTCCTGGAGGTTGACCCGAAACAAATCGACGTGAACGTGCATCCGACCAAAAC
>NZ_JASLCN010000307.1 GCF_030151805.1 Fluviicola sp. | reverse complement strand
CGAAAGATCTGCGGCTTCCATTTTCCGGAAAGAATTTTCAAAAGCCATTCTGCCGGACATTCGTTTTTGATTTCTTCTGTTGCTTTTTTTGTAGTCATATTTTTTTGACTAATTGACCGATAAATAAACTGTCACGATCTTTGTACCAAACAAACGTATTCAGTAACAACACAAATTTAAGGATTATGATTCAAACAGGAAGAAAGAATAAAGGCTTCGAAAGCAAGAAAACAGCATGATTTAACTCAAGCCTATGAAATGTACACTAGTGATGGTCATTTTGGCCGGAGCACTCAGCTGCCAATCACAAACAACAAAAACGATGAAAGAAAATCAAAATAATCCGCTTTTATGCGACCCGATTACCGGAACTTGTGAACTTCCGGATGCAGGAACACAAGACAGTTCTCAATTCATGATGCTGAACCAGAAAAAGCCTGTAAAAATCATTTATTACACCGATCCGATCTGCTCTTCCTGTTGGGGAATTGAGCCACAATTGAGAAAATTGAAACTAGAATACGGTGAATACATCGAGATCGATTACCGCATGGGCGGTTTGCTCCCGGATTGGTCTTACAACAGTGGCGGAATCAGTAAACCTTCGGATGTTGCTCATCACTGGGAAGAAGTCAGTGCTTATTATGAAATGCCGATTGATGGTGGTGTTTGGCTGGAAGATCCGCTTCCGTCTTCCTATCCTCCGAGCATTGCCGTGAAAGCTGCACAAATGCAGGACAAAGAAAAAGCCATTGTTTTCATGCGCAAACTGCGTGAATATGTTTTCCTTGAAAAGAAGAATATCACGAAATGGGAAGTGATCAGTGCTGCTGCAAAAACAGTAGGATTGGATGTGGAGCAACTGAAAAAGGACTACGAAAGTGGTGACGCCAAAAAACTATTCGAAGAAGATCTGGCTTTCGGTCGTCAATTAGGAGTAAGAGGTTTTCCGTCGATGTATTTCTCCGGTTCGGATGACAAGCGTTTCCTGGTTTACGGCTTCAAACCTTATGAGACATTTGAAGACGCCATCAAACAACTTGTGCCGGAAGCGAAGAAAAAAGCCATCAATACTTCCACTCCGCTCACTCTTTTTGAGCATTACCCGACTCTCACGGCGAAGGAATATTCGGTGTTGTATTCAATCAGTGTAAAAGAAGCGCAAAAGACGCTGGAAGCATTGGTTTCGGAAAACAAACTGAGCAAACTGGTGATCAAAACAGGAACCCTGTATCAGAAAAAATAAAATCCGGTTTCACCTGAATCGGAAAAAGCGCACGCCAAATCGACGTGCGCTTTTTTGTATTGATACTATCACACTTTTACCAAACTGTTGATAGTGATATGCGGCCACATGATCGGTTGAACCCACCACGTAACCTGGAAAACGAGATTGATCGTTTCTGAGTATTATTTGAATTTAGCTGTACAATTCTTATTCTTTATGGTAAGGACAGCCTGAAGCTCCTCTGGATGCTTCTCCTTCTTTGTTACAGTTGAAAAATTGCTCTTCTATAATCCGTTGCTGATCCGCCGGAAGATCTTCGATTCGACGAAGTGTATTCACCTGAATGTGCGGCCAGCTTGTGGTGCCACCGTCATCACCAAAATGGAATTCGAAAAAGATCACCTGCTCGTACTGCAACTGAAGAATTTCTTTCCCATCTTCAATAATCGTTTCAATCCACATGTTCATATTCATTTCAACAGTAGGAACAAAACGAGTCACAAAAGGAACATTTAAAATCCCACCCTGCGCACCGGTACTATTCTTTGACGACATTTGAATAAATACATAATTGCTGACCTTTTCCCCGCTTAATGTATCTCTTAAACGCATATCAGGTCGCACGGAATAAGGGTACAGCTCGTTTGCAAGTATTCGTTGTGTGTAGATCTTATTCTCACCCGGATCATTTTTATCCGTCAATGTTTCATGTACCCACGCCGGAGCCGGTTCATCCAGGTTTATCGGTGGATTTGGGGGATTTGCACCTGCTCCACCCATTGTCGGTGAAATCGAAAGATGAGGAGGATCCCAGGTAGCCGTGCCAGTTGGGAAAACCGGAGAACCACTAGCCAGGTACTGAGAGTTTATTGTTGTAATATCGCCCAACAAAGTGATTGTACTTCCATGAGGAATAACACCGCTTCGTGAAATGGAATAATCCGGAATAAAATACGGACCGGTTGCGCCTGCTCCCGGTTTTAATTCCTTTGCAGGAATAATTTCAAAGTATTCCTGTCCTTCTTTCAAATCACTCATGAGAATGTACTTCATGTTCCCATGTTCATCTTTTACCTGAACCAGAGGTTCATCTCTGTATTCCCCGTCATAACCGTAGTCTTTTTTCACTTGTTCGGAAACGGCGTGAATACCGCGATCTTGTTTAATAGATTCTTTGGTAGCTGCATGATTATAGACATCGCTCAACCACAAATACATTCCGTTCTCTTCATGAATGGATTCGTATTGCAACGCTTCCTGCCCCTGTACCTCGTTAACACTCTTAATGCTTTGCTCATACTTAACAGCACCGCAAAACAGTTCGTTTGCTCCACCACGATTACGCACACCGCCCGGAACCAGCGAAAAGGTTAACTTCTCGATATATTCTTCACAGTCAAAACTGAATTTCCCCGGAATATTTCCTTCTGCAGTGCCGGGTGAAGGCATAATAGTCGTGTGTATTCCACTTCCATTTGATTTTCTACCGACCTCTTGATTGTAATTCGCGTTGTAACTTACCCACGTGCCATCCAATACTTTTAAAACGCCGTAATCAACATCATTCGCGATCTGCTGCAGATTCTTTTCCTTAAATGGCATCACCGGATCTTCGATCAAAAGCTTCGAATATCCGGACATTAATTTCTCTAAAACACCTTTTTGATTTTCATTTGAAGCTCTGAATAATTGCTGTCCTGCATTTTCAGCATCTTCTTTTTTTCGTTTAAGCATGATTTATTGTTTTTATCGTTGTTAATTGATCAAATACAAATACGGCTTTTCTTCCGATGCGATCTTTTCAATGATCTTTACAAATTGTTTGCTGTCTTTGATGGTATGAACAGGAATATTGGTGGAATCTTGTGAAAATACAAGTCCGTATAAAAGAAGGCATACGCCGGTACAATTGCTTTCGTTATCATCGTGCGAATAGTTGTTTCTGAATAGGATGTTGTAAAGCTACTACATCTATTTTTCATCTTTCCGATGATAACTCCCTGTTTTACACCCGTATAAATACTTGTTTCCGAATAATCAGGAGCTAGCACATTATGTAACAGGAGAATCCGGCAAAATGAAGACTTGTTCGGGTAAAACGCACCGCAAGCCGGAAATTCAGTCACAATCTTCCCGGTTCGGCTTCGATTTAACACTCAAAATGATTAATTTCGACGCGTGAAAAGAACTCTGCTTTTTCTGATTATTGGTTCATTTTTGATACAAGCATCAATCAAGACGGCTATTTTCATTGACTGGAAGATTCACCAAATCCGAATCACAGAATTGTATTGTGTGAACAAGGACAACCCGATGATGCATTGTAACGGTCAGTGTTATCTTTCCAAACAGCTGAAGCAGATCGAACAGGATTACGAAGAATCGAAAGCTCCTTTTAATCCGAAGCATGTCAAATCGACCGAATTCCTGCTTTTTTTCGAACACCTTTCTTTGAATGCTGTTCATGGTAATTCTTCTGTTATTCCGGCAAAAAAAGGCGGAATCTACCGAATTCATTACGAACAGAGTTTCACTTCCAATTTTTTTCATCCACCCAATTATTTTTCCGGTGATTTCGTATCAGCTTAACCTAAGCCGATTCATTTTTATTGGAAAATTTTGTTCCGGAAAGAAAGTCATTTCATTTCCACGGGAGTTTGTATCCGCGGGCATATGAAGTCAACCGGACGTAATTCCGCAATATTACGTCCACCTTTCATCGGGAACATCAAATTAGTGGAAAAACAACATGAAAAACAACATTAAATGGGGCTTTGCCGCCCTTGTACTATCCCTTAGTTTCGGATGTAAAAAAGATAAAATAGAACCCACAGATCCGGGAACGGACACTGTTACCTTGAAAATCGAGCACACGTGGCAAGACAGTCTTGAGTTTGCTTTGAATCAGAATCTGATCAACCCTTTGACGCACGATACGCTGAATTTCACCACATTCAAATACTACATTTCTAATATTCGTCTGAAAAAAGCAGACGGAAGCTGGTGGACTCAGCCGAACAGTTATTTCCTGCTTGATTTGACTAACGGAACGACCCCTTCTGTTGAATTAACAGGTGTTCCAAACGGAGAATACACCGATATTGAATATGCTCTTGGAGTGGACAGTATGCGAAATGTTTCCGGGGCACAGGACGGTACTTTATCTCCGTCGCTGGGAATGTTCTGGAGCTGGAATTCGGGCTACATTATGCTGAAAGCGGAAGGAACTTCTCCAAATGCAGGCATGGGTTCATTTACCTTCCATTTAGGTGGTTTCTCGGGAGCAAATAACATAGTCATGAAGAAAAGTCACAACTTCACCGGCAACAGTCTTTCCGTGGCAGGAAACGGACATTGCCAGATTCATTTATCTGCTGCGCCTGAAAAATTGTGGGAAACAGCAGGAAGCGTCAGCAGCAATTCAATGATCCACATGCCGGGAGCCACAGCAAAAACAATGGCTGATGATTTTTACGGATCATTCGCATTCGAACACATTCATGAGTAAGCTATTTCTGAAACTGCCGGTTGTACTAATTGCCGGCAGTTTGGTGCTCTTCTCCTGTAAAAAAGCAACCGTGGAAACCTACCGGAAATGGGGCTTTAATTCTCCGGATTATTTTCCTGCGCCGGCTTACAATTTTGAGAATAATTCGCAGACTTATGCCAAGTTTAACCTTGGTCGCTTCCTGTTTTATGATCCTTTGCTTTCATCTGACGGAACAGTTTCCTGTGCAACCTGTCACGCGCAGTCGCACGCCTTTGCGGGCCACAACACGCCTTTAAGTGCAGGAGTAAACGGAGCTTTGGGAACACGGAATTCTCCGGCTATTTTCAACATGGCCTGGTCCCCGGCTTTTATGTGGGATGGTGGGATCAATCACATAGAAGTCATGCCGGTTGCACCGCTTACCAATCCGGCGGAGATGAATGAAACACTGGGAAATATTGTCCTCAAATTGCAGCAATCCGACAAGTACCGGAAACTTTTCAAAGAGGCTTACGGCTCCGAAGAAATAACGGATCAGAAAATGCTGAAAGCGTTTACGCAGTACCTGATGATGATTGTTTCAAACAATTCGAAATACGACAAGGTGAAGCGCGGTGAAGCAACTTTTACGGAAGCGGAACAACAGGGATATGTTTTGTTTCAGCAGAAATGCAGTCAATGCCACACGGAACCGCTTTTCACGGATCATTCATACCGGAACAACGGTTTGGATCTTTCCTTTACCGATGAAGGGCGCTTTTTGATTACGCAGGTAGCAAGCGACAAAGGAAAATTCAAGGTTCCCAGTTTGCGAAACGTTGCTTTGACTTATCCTTACATGCATGACGGACGCTACTTTACGCTGAATGACGTGCTGAACCATTACAGCAATGGTATTCAGCATGCGTCTACCCTGGACCCTTTGCTTGAAAACGGAATTCCCTTACCGGGAAATGAGAAAAGTCTGCTCATCGCTTTTTTGAAAACTTTGAGCGATTATGACTTACTGAATGATCCCTGGTTGACAGAACCGAAGGAATGATATACATGCAACACTGCCCGTTTAACAGCGGGCATTTGTTCTATTTCAATTCAATGTTTCATTAAAACATCTATAAAAATCCCGATAAATCCTACGATAATAAAAAACATCAATCCTCCAAGCAGGTAGGAAATGAAGGCTTTCACGTAGTTTATCACCTTTTTCTGATCGAAAAACTGCCCGATTGCCCAGCTTGGATAAATGAGACTTCCAAAGGTTGAAAGAGTAGTCAACCGGGTTTGCATCAGACCTTCAGTGATTGAAAAAATGGTAAAAATCAACATCCCGATTCCGATTACAAAACACAACAAAATCAATAATTCGAAGAAATTGTAGTTGTATTTTCCAAAAAACAGTTTCAGCCAGAGGGCAATACACAAGCCCATGAGGATGTTTGCATATCCGTAATGATGTTCAATCCATTCAAGAAGGGCCAAAAGTGCAGATCCTTTGAGCATTTTCACGCTTTCAGATTCCGTTTCGACATGAAAGAAATGAGAGATAAACGTATAGATCAAAGAACAAACGATTAAGAACAAAATCGGTTTCACCAACCTGTTTCTGTCGACCGAAATAAATTCACGGATGCTTTTTCCGGGTCTGATGAGTAATTCTCTGACTGTATACGGGATTCCCTTTTCGAAGTGTAAAAAATGCTGTATTTCGTGAATGACATAATGTCCATCGACCCGTTTTAATGTTGCCGGACCGCCACAATTGGAACAAAACTGACCGCTTACCTCTTTTCCGCAATGGTTGCAATTCATATCCTCTATTATTTTAAATCGTTAACGCCTTCAGAATTTTTCACAGGACGTGCTTTCAATTCGTTACTTAATGGTTTCAGTGAAATGAAGATGGGCATTAAGATCACGGGGAATACGAATAGCGGAATAAAGAAAACCGGTTTCGCCTTCAAAAAGATCAGAAGGAAGGCGGCAAAAACAACCAATATTCCGAATGCGATCAAGCATCCCGTTAACAACGACTTCCTCTTCGTAAGTTCTTCTGTACTCAACTCTTGAAGTTTCTTCATACTATCACTTTCTTTCTGCCAAAAGTCTGCACAAAAATGATTTCAAAGACTACACTTTAGTGTAATTTTGTTCTTTTGTATTATGCACATGAAAAAGAACCTTCATTCAAGTCTGCTAACTAAAAACAACATCGGAAATGTATCGGAGGAAGATCATTTTCAGCGGAAAAAATACCTTGAAGCAGTGAAATCTTTTGCACGTCTGACGTACGAAAGCATTTATGTGATCGATTATTCGGACATGTCTTTTGAATATGTTTCCGAAAACCCGTTGTTTTTGTGCGGTCATTCACCGGAAGAGGTGCTGGAAATGGGATATGAGTTCTACTTCCGGAACGTTCCTGAAAAAGACCTGGAATTACTGGCGCAGATCAATGACGCGGGTTTTGATTTCTTTCAGAAACTGCTATTCGAAGAGAAGAAACTTTACAGTATCACGTACGATTTTCATTTGATCAACAAGGACGGCAGAAAGGTTCTCATCAATCACAAACTTACTCCGCTGTTTCTGACCAATGAAGGAAAAATGTGGAAATCCATGTGTATTGTTTCAATTTCGAATCAAAAACAGGCTGGAAACATCAGTATTCAAAAACAAGGTTCGGACGAAATCTGGTTTCTCGATCCGGAAAACAATAACTGGATCAAATCCGAGAAGCCTAAATTAACCAAAAGAGAAACAGAGATTTTACGGTTACATGCCCAGGGATTGACCATCAATCAAATTGCGGAAAGAATTTTTGTTGCTCCGGACACGGTCAAATATTACCGGAGACGCATTTTCGAACGCCTGGGAGTGAGCAATATGGTGGAAGCGCTTTCTTATGCGGTTAACAGCAAGATCATTTAGTTTCGCCAAGGGAAAAGAGTTCAAGTGAAAATGCAAAATTGAGAAGTTGTTTCTATTAAATCAATTTGAACTATTAACATACATTAGATTAAACTACCGCTATTTCAAGACCTTTCAATTTCTCAGGAAGCTCAGAATCTGAGACTTTTTACGGCGGGAAACTTCAAATTCTTCATCGCAGAATTTCATGGTCAGCACACAGTCTGCTCCTTTTGAGTATTCCTTCACATGCCGGATGTTGATCAAAATGCTCTTATTGATCCGCAAAAAGTGAGGATAGGGTCCTAAAAGTGCTTCATAATCGGATAAGGATTTGGTAGACAAAATTCGCTGCCCGTCCGTTGTGAAGACCTCGCAGTAGTTCCTGTCTGCCCGGATATGGCTGATATAATCCAGTTCAACAATCATCACTTTATTCTTCTGATGGAAAGGAATGCTTTTAATCAACTGGTTTTGTTCATCAATGGACCGAATGAAATGGACAACCGGCGAATTTTCTCCCCGGTGAATTGCCCGGTTTACTTTTTCCACCGCCCGAATGAGTTTCGCATGGTCAACCGGCTTCAGAATATAGTCTACTGCATTAAAATCAAAAGCCTGCAAGGCATATTCATCAAAGGCTGTCACAAAAATGACGTGAAACGGAAACTCATCAAACATTCTCAGGAGGTCGAAGCCGGTTTTGGTCATCATCATGACATCCAGAAATACCAAATCGGGTTTCATTCTGCAAATCAACTCATATCCTTCTTCTACTGAAGCTCCGTCGCCAACCAGCTCAACTACCGGGCAGTATTCCTCCAACATACTACCCAATACGTTTCTGTTTGCAGCTTCATCATCAATGATCACACTTTTAATTCTTTGCATCGTATAATTTGTTTATCATATCTAACGAAAATGACAGCCGGACCGTTGAACCAGCGGGTTTTCCGGCTTCATCGAACCTATCAATAAATTCAAATGTTCCTTTTGCGGGAGCATAGAGCTTATTCAGATTTTCCAGCCGTTTCAAAATCAATAACATGCCTTTTGATTCTCTGAGCACACAAGATGCTTTATTCGGTTCGACCACTCTTCCCACGCCATTATCAATAATGGAAATACAAAGTGTTTCGTCTTGTACCTGGATGGAAAGCGTCAATGTCGGAATTCGTTCGTCTGTCAATGGCAAGAGTCCATGCCAGATGGCATTTTCAATCAATGACTGCGTAATCAATGCCGGAATGTATAATTGATCTGTTTGAATGTTTTCATCGATTACTTTCACAAAAATAAACCTGTTGTTAAACCGGAGCTGCTCCAGATCAACATACAGATCCATGATTTTCAATTCATTGCGCAAACTGATCACCGGCTGATCCGAATAATTCAATAAATGACGGATCAGCATGCTGAACTTCGCAATGTATTGGTTGGCCCTGGAGGTTTCTTTCCGGATAATCAGTTCCTGGATCGCGACCAATGAATTAGACATAAAATGCGGATCAACCTGCGCTTTCAAGGCGGTTAGCTGATATTCGGTCAGCAGTTTTTCAATCCGCGTTTGTTCTTCTTCTTTTTTCCGTTTGCGGCGCATGATCCACCAGCTCCCCAAAATGGTCAGCGCAAAACCAAAGATCAGGATGAATACAAAGAAAAACGTGGTTTGCCAAAAGGCCGGCTTGATATAAAACCGGGTGACAAGTTCCTGGTCTTTTCCATAAATCCTGTCTATCAGGGGGATTGTTGATAAAGTATATTGTCCCGGGCTCAGGTTCTGTAAATGAATTTGCGTTCCTTCTATCAAGCCTTCCGATCCTGAAGGTCCTTCCAGTTTATAAAACAGCTGTTTGGACGGAGAACCGAATGCTAAAAAGTCAAAATCAACATACAGATCATTCTGCCGGTAGTTTAATCCGGAAAGCTGATCCGGAAGAATCGTTTCTGTTCCGTTTTTAACGGAAGTCAGATAAAACCGATAGTTCGATGAGCGGAACAATTTATCAACAGCCAGGGAAGTGAGCCCTGTCATCGTCCCGATCATCAGCTCATCTCCGTCAAGGGTCATTCTCAAAACTTCCTCATCCAGTAATTGTTTCCAGGAGGCCCGGTTTTCAAATTGATCCAGCGTGTTTACGAAAGCTCCTTTATTGGTTGACAGCAAGACGATCCGGTCATTGAAAAAACTGATATCGTTAATCACTTCCGAGGGAAGATTAGCATAATCAACCAATTTATTCCCGGTAGTTAAACGATACAAACCATCGCCTTTTGTGCAGATCCAGATGTTCCGGGCGGAATCCGTTTTGATACTTGAAATATTCTTCCCTCTCAATTTTTTCAGATAGGCCGGGCTCGAGAACGTTGAACCCATGCGGTAAAGCCCCTCTCTTTTGATGATAAAAAACTCTCCCCTGTTCCGTTCAACCACTCCCCTGTTCCAGTTGTTCATTCTCAACAGTTTGAAAGGAGAACCGTTATTTTTTCTTTGAAAAATATTAGATGCCGCTATCACAATCAATGAACCATCTTGTGCTTTATGGAAGGCATAAGCACTTGTTTTTTTGATCAGTTCTACCGATTCAAATTGCTTGTTCAGTACGAATACAAAACCCTTGGTTCCTACATAATAACGGCCTTTAAACTCTGTTACATCATTGATATCGGAAACATTTGTTTTCAAATCAATCCGGCGAATTTTCTGTCCTTCTCTCACAAACAATTTTCCATTGGAAACACCTATGAACAGTTTCCCGTCAATGACTTTCAGAAGGGTAATCCGGTCACTCAATTCCGGAAGATTCCGAAACGAATGATTGTTTGTGTTTTTACAATAATACAGTCCTTTTCCGATCGTGGAGACCCACATTCCGGATTGATCGTCCAGCAAAACATCCGATACCGTCGTATTTTCCAGGTAGTGTTCCAGAGGATTGAGGTCCTGATCTAATTCCCACAAACCGTTACGGATGAGCGTTACCCAAACATGTCCGTCGGCCGCTACTCTAAAATTAACGACTTGTTCGTTGAAGCAGTGAACCAGTTCCGATCCGTCTTTCCGAAGTAAATTTATTCTGTTTAAAACCGCCCAATAATGCTTCCCGTGAAATTCATAAGCAATTGTTCTGCTCATGAAAATCGAATCCATATGAATTTCTTTCACAAGAGTCCCAAAACGGTTTTTCATGGATAAATAGATTTCTCCGCATGCAGGATCTTTTAAGCGGGCAATAAACAATGGTTTTGTCTTTTTCTTCGAAGTTTTTTGTTTCCGGATCCTGTTTTTTTCAGCAGCTGATACTTGGCTGCCGGGAATACAATAACTTTTCCGGAAGGTGGAAAAATGAAGCATGTTTCGATGGTCTGCAAACAAATTCAGGATGGGGCTTCCGGTCCGGAGAATTTCGCTGCGATAGCGCTCTGATCCTTTTACCCGAAAGGCCTGATCTTTTTCAACCCGATAAATAACAGCTTTGGAGTTTGCAAAATACATTACGCCGGATTCGGATTCGGTGACGGCATATCCTACACGCTCGTTCATGGGAATATTCAAACATACGGGCACAAAGCTGCTTCCATTGTGTTTTACTATGCCATATTCGGTAAACACCCAGACATAACCTTCCCTGTCCTGAAATAAATTATATACTTCAGTGGCTGGCAATCCTTGCTTTACGCCTAAATTTTCGAAGACTAATTTTTGTGAATAGCTTACCGAAAGAACGGTGAAAAATAGCAGGCAAATAATGGGTAACTTCTTTAACACAAATTAAAAATAAGAGAAACAGGGAACAATGGTTACATGAATGATTGTTGTGCATCAGAAAACGAGTTAAATGTACTTTCAGTATTCCATCAACAAAAAAAAGGTTGCCAGAATAATCTGACAACCTTCCAAACCCATCGTTCAATCTCGATTATTCAAAAAAAGGCCTTCCCAACTAGTGAGAAGACCTTTTTTCAAACGCATGGATGGTTAGTTGTTATTCTTAAAATGCTTTCCAATAGCCGAAATCGTTTTTGTTGGTCACGGAGAATCCTTCGTTGGTAAACACATCATTGGTTGTTAAACTGAGTGAATACAAGGTGCTTGCGTCTCTGGCAAAGTACAACTTCCCATTTCCGTAAGTGGTGTTGATTTTTCCAGTTCCCGGAATTCCGGCATAAGTTCTGTGATTCGCAGCGATACTTGTGAGGTTTGTTCCCGAAAGACTGAAATGCCAGGAAACAATTCCCAATGCCGCATACACACTAGACTCGCTTGAGAATACAAATTCATATCCACCGCTGCCATCCGGTACAAAGGTAATCGAGCCGGATTTGTATCCGTTGATTGTTGTACTGTTAAAGGCATTCATATTTCCGTTCACTGTTACAAGTGTTGCAATTCCTGTGCCTGCAGCCGGATCCACGACGTAAATTCGTTTTGCGCCACCTTCTGAAACCAATAAATATACCTGCTGAGTTGCCGGATGAATTTCGATTTCCTCAATCAATGATGTGAATACATTTCCTGCAGCAGTAAGAATCGGAGTTGAAAAATAAGATCCTTCCAAATACTGTACTCCTCCTGTAGTGCTTCTGCAAGCGTATACATAAGCTCCTGTAGCAGCTCCGCAACCAACCACCGTTCCTGTTCCTGCATCTGTAACCGGAAATGAGCCTACTGGCCGCTGTCCTGGAAAAGGCCCCCAAACCTGATAAAATCCGGTAATCACGTTATAAGGATCACTGTAACCGTCATTGGAAAAAATTCCTTCACTGTATACCGGTCTTGCTGCAGTTTCAGAAACTTCTTTCTTTGTAAATTTTCCAGGACTGGTAGCGGTATTCCTGGTTTCTTTTTTACAGGCTGTCAATCCCAACGCCAGACTTGCTGAAACGATCGTAACAGCTTTCATAGTGGTGCTTTTCATTTATTTATTTTTTTAGTGAATAATCATCGATCATTTAGCTCTTATCGCGAATGAAGAAAAATGAACTGCCGCAAAAATGGGCAGTCCGAAAACAAAACGTGCTACCGCAGGATCAGTTTTTTGCACATCCTGAGTTTTATACAGCCGACTATGCTGAGTGTTACATTTTTGAGAATGGAAAGAATTAGAGTCAAGACATTTAGAGTCAGAACGTGGAGAATCACGAGTGAAAACGATTTGTTTTTAGAACTGCTGCTTTTAGTCGTCCGTTTAAGGTAATTGTCATTATATACGCGAAAAGCCACCTCTTTGAACTGAGATGGCTTTCAAAACACGTTTATTCCTGGTTCTGACTATCCTAATTTCGCTTCGGATGTGATCGGAATGCTCAAGGCTTGTGAGATCAAACAGTTTTTCTCTGCGTCTTTGGTAATTGCACTGAATTCGTCTTGTGAGATTCCTGCCACTGATCCGCTGATGGTTAAATGAACTCCTGTAATTTTAAGTCCTTCCATGGAAACGGCTGCTTCTGTATGTAAATCAATTCCGGTGATTCCTTTTTGCGTCAAAGCTGCTCCAACTGCCATGGTAAAACATCCGGCATGTGCTGCTGCCAGTAATTCCTCCGGGTTGGTTCCGCTTACCCCTTCTTCAAAACGGGTTTTGAAACTGTAGTTACTGTTGTTTAAAATTCCGCTCGGAGTGGTTAATTCTCCTTTTCCTTCTTTCAGGGTTCCGGACCAATGTGCTGTTGCTGTTCTTTTCATATCATTCCCTTTTTATGATTACTCTCGGGATTCTTCCGAATCAGATTAAAGATACTGAATTCAAGGCTTTAAACCGGGAAATTTCATGTTATCAAATTATTTTTTTTGCAAAATTCCTGTCCTGGCATTTTGCCAATTTGGCAATTCGCAATTTTACGAATGTGTGAAATAAGCACCTCTGATTGAAAAGGTGGATGACACGGAATTTCTATCGGAATCAATCGCTTAAAAGCTCGTGCATTTCTATGGAAAGGTGCATTCGAAAAACAGTTTGCGGAATTTTTCGATCCCGATTTTTTCTTCTTGACTCATGTCAATGAAGAAGGATTTTTGCCAGTTTTGGGTCTTTTCGGCTTGTTTGTTTTCCGGAATATCCCAGGCCGGATATACTCTGAAGCCTCGCTTCCCTTCTTTGCCGTTTTCCGTCAGGATTCGTTTTTCTGCCAAAACGGCTTTCGGAAATAGGAAAAAGCCCTTGTTTTGATCCTTTTCTGCCGCTATGATATAAAAATCAACCGGCTCTGTTACCGGAAAGGGTTCTGTTTGACCGTTTGCATTCCGCTTCCAAAGCGTGACGAAAAGTCCTGTTTTTTTCGGTGTGATTTTCGCTTTCCGGAATTTAATTGTTTGTTCTTTCAGCTGAAAATTAACCCCGGAATATGCTTTACATTCCTTATCCGGGCTAATATTCACAATAGTTAATTGAAATTTTGAGAGTATTGAATCCGCAATTTGACACAGCGGTTCAGGTATGTTTTGTTGTTGTAACATTCGTCTGAAATGGAATTATGATGTTATGAAATTGGCTAAATATACATACTACTTTCTTCTTCTAATCCCTGTCACATTACTCGGACAAATAAAAACGACTCTTTTACACGAATCTTCCCATTTTCATGGATCCGTATCAACGTTTTCTTCGGTTCATTATGCCCGGGATCCCGCATTGCCTGAATCCCCGCTTTTATTGCTCCGAAAATCAGTGTTTACTTATGACTCTACAGGTTGTGGGATCCATCGTAGCGTACATGATTCCGGATCAGCTCCATTTGAGGCTTCCAGTACCTGTATTACTACAGACAGCGTGTTGATTCATCTCACAAAAAACAAATCCGGAGATACTGTTTTTTTCAGAATCATTCACGAAATAAGTTCTTTGGAGACAATCACCCGCAGCAAAAATCAAGAATATCAATTTTACTGCAGGAAGTTGTTTGATACGCTCGGTCGGATTATTTACACCAATTCCATCTCAACTTTTGTAAAATCCAGACTTGAAGACGGTTTAAGCAAGGAATACTTTTATACCTATGATATTCCGGGACATTTAACTAAGATCAAAAGTATCAAGGACTCAGGTACCGAGCATGGTAAAATCATCGAAACAACTGAATATACGTATGATGGCCATGGTAATAAAGTTCATGAACAATTACTTCGGTATGACAACTTTCCGCTTCACCATTTTGTATACACCTATAATGCATTGAATCAACTAATCCGTACGGAATTCCATTCGACCGATTATTCCTGGACCGAACAATTCTTTTATAACGAACAAGGCGATGTCATCCGAAAAATAGTAGATCGTCCGAAAGAGAAAAAGCATTTTGTAACAACGATCACTTACAAATATGATCTCCGGGGAAATTGGATCTATCGGGAAGAATCGCTTGATAAACTATTAATCAACAAAGAAATACGTCAATTTGAATATTACCACTGAAATTCATTTCTCATCGGAAGCCTCTGTTGACGATCAATGTCTGTTATCGCAGTTGAGGTAAATATCTTCTGCGCCTTTTTCAAGAAATGAAATTTCGGGACAGCCGAATGAAAAATACTGGAATCCAAAAAGAACCGGTGCCCGATCTTTAAACAATTGCCCGGTCCACTGCTCGAGGAATTCATATTCTTTGGTCTTATGATTCAACGGCGCCATTCCAACTCCTTCGCTTTCTTCATAAATCCGTTCAAGCAGCACCTGATCCGTTTTCGTATTCAGAACCACTAAACGTCTGCCCGCATGATATTCTCCTTTTGATAGTTCCTGCACAAAGTATTGCAAGGAATCTTTTGTGAAAGTATATGCATTTCCGGCTGCAAACTGTTTGGTTTTCTTTGCTCCTTCCTTACTCATTTTTGCAAGAGGGAATTG
>NZ_JASLCN010000306.1 GCF_030151805.1 Fluviicola sp. | reverse complement strand
TTCATCCTGTTTTCCAAACCATTAATTCATTCGGTTACTTTCTGCTTGAAAGACATTTTATTAAAGGGATTTGGTGAAGGGATTCACGACTCTTTTTTACGAATTAATCCGATATTTACACTCATGAAAAACGTTGCAACCTTACTTTTTTCCACCTTCATCTTCCTGGTGTTCGGTCAACAGCAACTGAAAGATCTCGATACGACTTTGGATTATAAAGAACGTTTTTATAAAAACGACCGATTGATCACAACGAATTTATGGAGATACGTTTATCCCGATGGTCAGTCAATTGCAGCCAAAGATATTTCATTGAATCCTCAGCTTGACACTTCGAAAATGCAACGGGAACCACATGGATTATGGGTAGAATATTTTGATAAAAAATGGAATCCAATCGATTCTTCCAACCATTATTACCAGTTTTTATGTGAGTACAATTGTGGTTATACGGTAGGCAAAGTCTATTATTTCAAAAAAGGCGAAATCATGTATACGGCACTTCGCTATCCGAAGCTCAAGGATTCTGTTTTTGATGGTTTCCGGAAAATCGTTTATGACAAAGGGAAAGTTCTCTGGGTAGAATACAGTTTGTTCAGTGATGATTCGTTGAAAAAAAAATATTACAACATGGCTTATTATTACCCTACCGGGCAATTAAAGTCTCATAATCTCTCCGATGATCACAATTATCAATACGAATCAACCAAATATAACAAGGCGGGTCTTTGTATCTATGAGCTAAAACACAACCGCAATGAATCCTACCTCATTAAACGGAAGCGGAAAGGGCGAAAAGAAATCATTGATATCAGGGAAAATGGTGTACTGACCAAAATAGTAAAAGTGGATGGTAAAGAGGTCAGAAAGAGAAAACTCAAGTAAGCCCTCCAAACTTGTCTGATTCTTCCGATTCCGGTTGAACTTTCATCAATCGCATGATTATTTTCTTCCATTTATAAATACCTTTATTCCATACTTCCGGATTGAGCTCTTAATTCATAATGCTTTTTAAAAAGGACCAAAAAGAATGAACATAAAAGTCTATAGACCTAAAAATTCTTTACTGAAAAAACACATTGAGTGCTTCTACATTTTAGAACAAACTTCTGAAGAAAAACCCGTTGCGTATTTTACGTTTCCCAGTATTTATACTATTATCACCATGAGTGAGCATACCAAAACGTTGGACACAGGAGATAAAATAATTACCAAATATTGTCCCTCGAATGCGATTGAAACCAACCTGGTATGTAATTTCAATGAGCCGGTTCTTGTGCAGTATGAAGGTAAAATCAACGAAATCACAACGTACTTCAAACCTCTCGGAATAAATGCTTTTATAGACAATGATTTGAGACATTATTCGGAAGGGACTTTTCCTGACTTTAATCCATACGATGATTACAAGACCTCGATGAGGTCCATTCTTTCAATCAAAAACCCCGACGAGAGAATTGAGCAATTAGAATCTTACTGGATTTCGAAATTGAGGCCGTTCGAAGATCATTTACTGGAGAATGTGCTCGCCGAAATGATGGATGCAGGCAACTTAAACCAGTCCATGACGAACTTATCTCATAAAACCGGCAGATCGCGAACAACCATCAACAAACACTTTGATAAGCACATTTGCAAAACACCTTCCCAGTTCAAAAAAATCATCCGGTTCCGCACTGCGATTCAAAACCATCTTGAAAATGAACCGGGTTTATCTTATAACCTGGATTATTTTGATCAGTCACACATGATCCGGGATTTTAAAAAGTTAACCGGGTTTACACCAAAAGCGTTTTTTTCTAAAATCGCGACACTTGAAAACGGTCAAATAAAATGGCTGTTTGTTTAACAAGTTTACAAAAATACAATATTGTTATTTTATAAAATCATAACATTGCGGCTTCATTCTATTCTAAAATAATGACAAAGCTGATCTTAGCAATAATGCTCTTCCCAACGTTCATTTGGGGACAAAAAAGCATCTCAGACAATCTTGCAAAGTATATGCAGGCACAAGTCGACGTGAATCATTTTAGCGGAGCAGTATTGGTCACAAAAAACGGCTCGGTTTTATTGAAAAAATCATACGGTTTAGCGGACTATGAATGGAATGTCAAAAACACTGTAGATACTAAATTTCAGTTGGCTTCGGTCACAAAACAATTTACAGCTGCGGCAATTCTTCAATTAGTGGAAAGAGGGAAATTGTCATTGGAAGATCACCTAAGTATTTTTTTTCCGGATTACCCAAAAGCCGACAGCGTGACTATTCACATGTTGTTATCCCATTCTTCAGGACTTGCTTTAGGCTTTAAGGAATTGGCATTAAGCTCCATTAGTCCCGATTCGGCCTATTCTGAAATAAAGAAAATACCTTATGAGTTCTCGCCCGGAACTAAAAGTGAATACAGCAATATCGGTTATTACTTACTGGCTAAGATTATAGAAAAAGTTTCAGGCGAGGCTTACCCGGTTTATTTAAGAAAAAACATCTTTGAACAAGCAGGAATGAAGAATACCGGTGTTAGTAATAATGATTCGATCGTTTCAAAAAAAGCACAGGTTTATTGTCGGACAGAAAACGGATTCATTCATAATCCTTATATCAATTGGGGAATCAATATCGGTCATGATGGTATTTATTCTACCGTTGAAGATCTGGCTTTATGGGACAATGCTTTATATGGCACGAGTATTTTGTCGGCAGAAATGAAAAAACGAATGTTTACTTCTCATAACGACCAAAATTGGGGATATGGGTTTGTTATCAATCCGTTTTACAATCAGGGGCATCAATTAATTGCCCACGACGGAGGTTTTTTTGGGACCATGACTTCGTTTAACCGTTTTACAGATGACAAAGTCTTTATAACCGTTTTGTCTAATAATCAATCGGAATCTTATATTATTTCTTACAGCCTGGCTGCCATTGTTTTTCAAAAAGATGTCGAACTTCCATACACACATTTCCAAACGAAAATAGATACCGGCATATATGATCAATACGCAGGCAAGTATGGAGGAATTGAAATACTAAAAGTTGGCGGAAGATTGTATTACAATGATCTGGAAATGGAGCTTCTTCCCGAATCCGGAACAAAGTTCTTTAGAGCAGACAATAACGATCGAACGATTGAATTCGTTCCGGATAAATCCGGTGTTTATAACTCCATTATTTTCACAAAAGGCGGTGTGAAAGAAATCATAATGAGAACAATTCCGTAAATCCCCTCATTACAGAGAACTTTTCCGGTCAACTTTGGTCAGATAAAGAAAGGCTTTCGGGTCTTTCTTATTTTGTGCAACAATATTTTCTCCGGTAAGGATCGTGTTCCACTTGTATTGAAAGGGTTTTTCTTCCGTATTTATTTCGAAAGTCAATTCATTGTTGTAAAAGCGGAAGAAGCCAATTTTCTCTTCAAATTCGTTGTATTTTGAACTGTCCAGAATCACCAGTTTTTTGTGCTCTTTTAAAAAGAACAAGGCGTCGATATCCATGTCTTCCCGGAGTCTGACAGATTTAACCGAATCAATCAGCCAGCATCCGACAACGGAATCGTTATGATTGGGAAGTTTATCAAAAGAAGCGCGCTCATTGTCTGCCCTTTCCTTAGCTGTAAGCTGCCTGGTTGTTTTTTGATTCTGTTGGTTTTTGTCATTGTGGCAAGATGAGACAGAACCGATGCAAGAAAAAAGAAGGATTAACACAAAATATGTTCTCATAGTACATGCAGTATTTGTTACTTTAAAAGTAGTCTGTTTCGGTTTTATATCATAACGAATATCTTCAATCAAGAACTCCCAGGTATTTACAAAATGCCGCCACATTTTCACGCGTTACCACTGTATTCTCGATCCGACTGTCTTTTAAAAACTTGTTCGTATTGCTAATATCAAAATCCGGAGTGTTTTGATGAATTTCAATGATTGCCTTATTATCGTAAGCTTTGAATTTAAATAGGTTCAGGAGCGGATAAAGCGGACTTTCTTCATCGTTTTCCCACAATTCCAGCCATTCCCGGTAAGGAGCAGGTTTTAACTCAAAGTTGAATTCCTTGCCTAAAAATTCAAAGAAGTCCGTGACAGTAATGTTATTTTCGGGCGCCGGACTCAAATGGAAGATCTCCCCTATTGCTTCCGGTTTTCGGGAAATATGTACCACTGCTTTACTCACAAAATCCACCATTGTTAATTCTTCTTTCTGGTCTATTAAAAGCGGATAGCATTTCAATTGGATACAGGTTTTAATGAGCGAGCTCCACCATTGATATTTGGCTGTTGCTCCTGTCAAACTGTGGCAGAAAACATAACCGAGTCTGAAGATAACAATCGGAACTCCCTGCGAAATAGCTTCCTGTGCAACTTGCTCCATCACCCATTTGCTTTGGATATATCCCATATCCCTGCTTAAACATTTAAAAGCCGAACCGATATCCGTATCTTCTTTGATTAACGGAATTTTTGTGAAATAATGTTCCCAGCTGAAAACACCTACGGTTGACAACAGGGATAATTGCTTCAGTTTGTGGGTCGTCACAAATGTGATCAGCGTGTGTAAAGCATCTACATTAGCGGATTTCATGTAAGCATATGGCTGGATGAAATTGACAGAACTCCCCGCATGATATACCACATCTATGACCTGAGTCAATTCATGATATCTTTCCGGAGTCAATCCTAAAAATGGTTTTGCAAGGTCTCCGGCCAGCAGCTTAATCCTTTTTTCATCATAAATATCTGCAGCGATCCATTGACTTTCCAAGGCCTCTAAAACACGTTTTCCTGCATGATCTTCATCTGCTGCGCGAATCAGTAAATAAATCGTCGGAATAGTTGATTGCAGTAACTCTACCAAAAGATTGACACCCACAAATCCTGTAACACCGGTCAAAAGCACGGCTTCGGGGTGT
>NZ_JASLCN010000295.1 GCF_030151805.1 Fluviicola sp. | reverse complement strand
TCCGCCTTCCTGGAAAGCTGTCAAATGGTCGATCAATTCTTTTTTCGCTTTTTCGAAATCAGAAGTGGTTGTGATGATAAATGTTTTATGTGTCGGACTGTTTTTTGGAATCGGTTTGTCGTTGTAGAACGATTTCTTCATCATTCCTCCCAATACGTAACTTAAAAAAATACGCTTCAGTTCTTTCTGCCCGCGTGCTACTTTCATTGTTTCGCTGCAGTGATCCAACATCTGGGAAGTATTCATTTTTCCCCAGACAGGTTGTTGATTCGGCTGTAATTTCTGAATGCGTTCAATGCTTTTATCTAAAGCTTCTTTTGAAAATAGTGTCTCCATAATATCTTATCCTTTTAAATATTCCCAATCCTTGATTTCCTGGAACTTTGCTTGTCCGGCTTTTGCTTTCGGATGCCACAAAGTTGATTCGGGTGAGATGGTAGGAAGCTCTTCCAAAAGTAAATCTTTTCGGATATATATTTGATTAATTCCCAAATCACTTGCTCCAACCAAACGATAGCCTTTCTTTTCGGCCAGTTTGTTCATCGCAACAACACTTGCTCCGTGATAGATCGGATGTTTTCCGGGATACATGTAATTCGGATCATAAGGAACCACGATGTTTTCGGTTCCGAATTCGGTATGCGTTTCAATAACGACCACTTTCGGTTGAACCACCGTAAGCGCGTCCCAAACCCAATAATCGTTTCCATCGATATCAATCGAAAGCAATTCCATTTCACCCGATAAACCTGCTTTTTCAATCAGCTGGTTGATGTTTTCGCGTTTGATAATCGCCTGGACATACTTCGGTTTTGGGTGATAAGGAGTTGGGATTTTGGAATAGAATTTCTCTCCGCGTTTGATCAGCCTGGAATCTCCTTCGAAAAATAAGCCCGACCATCCGAAATGAATGGCTAAGTTGCTGCAATTGCTGTTGATTCCGTCGTTCGAACCAATCTCGATAAAGGTTTTACTTCCTTCACCGATCAGGGAAAAAAGAAAAAGCAGTAATCCATCTTCTTCAAATTGAGAAAAGACTTTAAATCCTGTTGTACGAAAATCAGGAACCTGTTTATTTGCCTGCGCAACCAGGTAATGCTGCATGAGCGCACGTTGCTGTATTCCAACTGAAGGATGTAGTTTATCGCGGTGAATGCGTTTGCTGAAATGATGTTTAACCCAATTTTTTATCCAGGACATACCGCGAATTTAATTGAAAATTAAGAATTGAAAATGTAAAAGGCTCTTCAATTCTCCATTTTCAATTAGTACATCAAAGGCTTCTTGCTATTATTTTTCCAGCCTGCCTGACTTTCATATTCTACGAAAAAGATTTTCAAATCTGCCTGGCTTTCATATTGGACAAAATAAACCGTCTTTTTTGCCTGACTCTGATAGTCGGTAAAGAACCATTTCCCGTCATTTTCGCCCACCTGTGAGGAATATTTGACTTTGTAAACTTTCAGATCGGCCTGGGATTCGTATTGAACCACAAAAACTTTTACATCTGCCTGAGATTCATAATCTACGGAGTAAACCAATTGAGCATTCACACCATTCGATGCAAAAAAAAGAAGTAGGATTGTAACTAGATTTTTCATGTTTTTTTATTTGACAAAATGGTATGCAATAATGAGACCAAAATAGTTTTTTTTAATTACGAATGCCTGATTCCGGATTCCAAATTAGTTTGATTTCGTAATTCGTAATTCGTAATTCGTAATTCGTAATTCGTAATTCGAATCTATTCCCTTTTTTTCTTTTTCTTCAAATCGTAAATATCTGTTCTCCGGTCTTTGAGGTTTCTCACCGAACCGAATTGATTCAATTCCCGCAGCAAGGTAATGTCGACATCTGCAATCAGGATCATCTCGGTATTCGGAGTTGCTTCCGCCTTGATTCCATTGGAAGGAAAGGCAAAGTCGCAGGGAGTGAACACAATGGATTGCGCATACTGAATATCCATGTTGTGCACATTCGGCAAATTTCCGACACTTCCGGCAATGGCCACATAACATTCATTTTCGATGGCACGCGCCTGCGAACAATTGCGCACCCGGGAATAACCGTTTTGTGTATCTGTCAGAAAGGGAACAAACAAAATATCCATTCCTTCGCCGGCCAATAAACGGCTCAATTCGGGGAATTCCACATCGTAACAAATCAGAATCCCGATTTTCCCGCAATCCGTATCGAACACTTCGAGGTGATTTCCGCCTTCCATTCCCCAAATCTTCGCTTCGTCCGGTGTGACGTGAATTTTTTCGAAACGCTCAATTCTTCCGTCGCGGTGACACAAATATCCGACATTGAACAGGCGATCGTGCTGTATCTCGGGCATACTTCCCGTAATGATATTGATGTTGTAGCTGATTGCCAGTTTGGAAAATTGCTGTACGATTTCGTTGGTGTATTTCGCCAATTCGCGAATTGCCTGCGGTTCTGATAAGTGGTTGTTTTCAGCCATCAAGGGTGCATTGAAAAACTCCGGAAACAAGGCAAAATCCGAACGATAACCCGAAACCGCGTCGACAAAATATTCTGCTTGCTGCATCAGATCTTCCATATTGGAGTAGGGGCGCATCTGCCATTGAATCAAGCCCAGGCGAACCACGGTTTTAATCGCACTCGGAGCTTCGCTTTTTTTCTCGTAATACAAATTATCCCATTCCAAAAGCACCGCATAATCTTTCGAATGTGCGTCACCTTCCAGGTAATTTTTCAGGATTTTGGACGGGTGAAAGTCGTTCGACATCTGAAAATCGAGCACCGGATCGTGTATTTCTTTCCGTTTGACCTTCTCAATGTATTCACGCGGCGTCATATCCTTTGCATAATGGTGATAATTTGGAATGCGTCCACCGAAGGCAATGCTTTTTAAATTCAATTTCTCGCACAATTCCTTACGGTAATCATACAACCGTCGTCCCAAACGCAAACCACGAAACTCTTTTTTGATAAAAACATCAATTCCGTAAAGTACATTTCCATCCGGACGGTGCGTTTTAAACGTATAATTCCCGGTAATTTGTTTGTAAGTATGTAAATGCTCGAATTTGGAAGAATCTACAATGATGGAAAGTGCCACACCTGCAATTTGCTGATTGACTTTAATCGCAACCTGTCCTTCCGGGAATTGGTTGATTAATGTTTCCACCTGCTTTCTTGTCCAGTAAGGATTTGCCAAACCTGTGTAGGATTCGACCATGGCTTCCTTTAATTCCTCGTAGTCTGTAATGCTTAAATAGGTTAGTTCAATGTTGTCAACGTCATCCATAAACTTTGTTTTCATAAAAGATACCTAAAAATCAAATGTACCGGATGTATGTTGGATGAGAATTAAGGAATTTTAAAGGAATTCATTTTTGACGGTGAATTGCTGATACTGGAAAAGTGAGACCAATCCAGGACGTAATATTGCGGAATTACACCCAGTTTTTTTGAGATTAATCTACCCGATTAGCTGATTTTACCCGGATAATTTGAAA
>NZ_JASLCN010000283.1 GCF_030151805.1 Fluviicola sp. | reverse complement strand
CTGCGTTGTTTGTCTGTAAATCAATTCCTTTCGAAGGATCAAATGTTTGTTTGAATTTCAATTGGTTGAAAGTCAGTTGGAAATCTGCATTGAAAAGCGCGCTGTCGTTGTTGTATGTAACTTCCATCATGCGGGTAATTTCGGGAAGACATTTCAGATCAATGTAATATTGATTGTTGATCAGGTTGAAATACGAGGACGGTAAATCGGAACTGATCAGAAAAGAGGTTTCGTGTTCCGTGCTTTGAGTACTGTCGATGGTGTGCGCGTATGGAACCAGGTAATCAATAATCTTCCCCGTTTTTTCCTGCACATTTCCGTATTGTTTCATGTGACGGAATACCAGTCCGAATTTTTCCTGGAAGGTCATTTTCAATTGATACGCAGGCTGGCGCGTTTTGTTGTTTAAGTAAAACCGGTATTCGAGTAAAAGTTTCGGCTGAAATTGAAGAATGGCAGGAACTTGCTGGTATTGCTGCTCCTTTTTGCCGAGTAGAAAAGTTTCGGTTCCAAGGATCTGCAAGCTCGGATCTCCGAACAAACACTCTTGTTCCGTACAATCCAAAAAGTACAATTTGTTCTCCCAAACCAGGGATACAATCATGTGATTGGCCATGGCAATGGATGGGAAATCATAAGTATCTTTTTTGGCAGATGTTTTTGAGATACTCATGTAAGACTCAAAGCCAAAGGTTTTTAAGAGTTGGTGCAGTAGCATCGACATGTCTTTACAATCGCCGTATTTATTGACAATTGTTTGATTGGCTTGCCGCGGAACCAATGCATTCAATCCGTTTTCAATGTCCAGGTATTGAATATTGTCCTGTACATACGCAAAGCATGCTTTTGCCAGCTCCAGTGATTTCCCTTTTTTGGAAAGATTGATTAAATCCTGCGGAAGAGAAGCAGTGTTTAAAGCTTCATGACCATCCGTTTTATGGAGGAACCAATTGGTAAAGTAAGTGTTGGGCTCGGTTCCTTTCGGGTGAATTAAAAAGTACATCCGTTCCTCATCAGCCTTGAAATCCTGGTTCGTAATGACAAAACGGCCGGATTTCTTTTCTGCACGATGTCTGAATGAAGCTTCAAGATTTGCAGGAAGCGTTACCTCATAGAAAAAATCCTCCGCTTTATGAATCCCGTTTTTGTTGATGTCGGACAAGAAAATAGTTTCCTGTGCGGAAGTGTGGTATTCAAATTTGAAAATACAATGAGGAGGAATCGTAAAGCTGTATGTTCTGACTCCATTAAAAACAGAACCCCAATTAATCGTTGAAACGGTGAAATTTGATTCAAGATTGATCTTTTTCGTTTTTCCGTCTACGATAGCCGAAGCCTGTTTAGAAAGCAGCTTTTCTGTTTCAATGATTGAAAAGTAAAAACGCTGCTGAACATCGGTTTCATTGAACCCTTCAAAATAATTGGAGGTTTGATAGGAATCGATTGAATTCACCAGAACAACAGTCTTTTCAAGCGATAATTTCAATCCTTTCGCCCCAAAAACCGATGAGGCACAAAAAAATGAAATAGTGAAAAGGATCAAAAAAGTAGTGTTTCTAATCATGCGATTGGTGTTTTAAGTTGATTGTGTTTCTTGTATCTAATGTAGTTTCGCCTGTACTAAGTTAATAAACTCTTTTCTGGTTGAATCGTTACTCAGGAATAATCCGGTAAAAGCACTGGAAGTTGTCACCGAGTTTTGTTTCTGAACTCCACGCATCTGCATGCACATGTGCTGGCATTCCATCACAACGGCAACTCCTTTTGGTTTCAGCGTTTCCTGAATGCAATCACGGATTTCGATGGTCAAACGCTCCTGAACCTGTAACCTGCGGCTGAAAGCATCAACTACGCGCGGAATTTTGCTCAACCCAACGATCGTTCCGTTTGGAATATAAGCAACGTGTGCTTTTCCGAAGAACGGAAGCATGTGGTGTTCACACATCGAATAAATCTCGATATCCTTCACGATGACCATTTCCGAATATTCTTCGTGAAATAAGGCACTTTTCAGAATTTCTTCCGGCTTGATCTCGTACCCTTGAGTCAGGAATTGCAATGCTTTTGCAACGCGTTCCGGTGTTTTCAATAATCCTTCACGCTCCGGATTTTCACCGATTTCAGAAAGAATGGATTTGTAAACGGTTGAAATGTTTTGTGTCGTGTCGTCGTTGTATTGAAATTCGCTCATGCTTAAAATGTGTTTTTATGTAAATATTCAAATGTTCAATTTGAACATTTGAACGTGTTTAAAACGGTTCTTTTCCACCGAAGTATTCAACATAATTATTTTCCGTTTCAACCAGTTTGATCTTGCACAATTGTCCGCCGGCTTGCTGAATCGGAGCATCAATCATTTTCCAGATTTCAATTGCCAGGTTTTCAGTCGAAGCCAGTTTTCCTTTTAAAAACGGAACATCCAGATTGAGATTTTTGTGATCCAATGCTTCGATTACAAGGTCTTTGATAATCGTACTCAAATCTTTCAGATTGATCACAAATCCTGTTTCCGGATTTGGTTCGCCCTTAACAGTTACGAACAATTCGAAATTGTGTCCGTGCCAGTTTTTATTGCTGCATTTGCCGAAAACGGCTTCGTTTTTTTCATCCGACCATTCCTCGCGCCATAATTTGTGTGCAGCGTTGAAATGCTCTCTTCGTGTAATGTATACTGTTTCCAAGTCTTGAAAATTGAGTACAAAGGTAAGAAAAATGGATAGAAATGATAAGTATGCTTTGAGAGATACATGATTCAAATTTTTTCGATAATTGAATCCCTGAAAATTGTTCTAGGGTTTATAACCCTAGAAGGGTATTGTCGAAAAAAATGCTTATATTATATACAAGTGCACGCAAGTTTGGTATCGGGAAAGTGTCGGAAAGAATTGACGATTTACCTACTGTTGCCAACAATAAAGATTTCGTAAATTTGCACTTATAAAATTTCACACATGATCGTCATTACAGGAGCAGCAGGTTTTATCGGAAGCTGCATTGCAGGAACATTGAACAGCAAAGGAATCAACAACCTGGTTTTGGTGGATGATTTCTCTAAAACCGAAAAAGCATCCAACCTGGATGGAAAGTTGTTTGTGGCAATGGTTCAGCGTAATGATTTCGATCAGTGGATGAACGAATTCGGTTCGGAAGTTACGTGTGTATTGCACATTGGAGCGCGAACAGATACGACGGAGTTTGACAAAGCGATTTTCGATGAATTGAATGTGGAATATTCCAAAATGGTTTGGAAACATTGTACACATTTCAAGATTCCGTTGGTGTATGCAAGTTCTGCGGCAACTTATGGATTGGGCGAATTCGGTTACGACGATAATGAGGCAGACATGCCGAAATTGCAGCCGCTGAATCCGTACGGATGGTCCAAACAATGGTTCGATATGTGGGCTTTGGAACAAACTGAAACTCCGCCGCATTGGTACGGATTGAAATTCTTCAATGTTTACGGACCGAATGAATACCATAAGGCACGCATGGCATCTGTGATTTTCCATACCTTCAATCAGGTGAAAGAACATGGGGCAATGAAACTCTTCCGTTCCCACAACCCGAATTACACGGATGGCGGACAAATGCGCGACTTTGTTTACGTAAAAGATGTGGTTTCCGTGATCGAATTTTTGATGAAAGGAACTGCGAAATCCGGAATTTACAACCTGGGTTCAGGTAAAGCACGTACATTCCTTGATTTGGCAACAAATACATTTGAGGCTTTAGGAAAAGAAGCTCAGATTTCATTCATCGATACACCGGAAGATATCCGTGATAAATACCAGTATTTTACGGAAGCAAACATGCAGAAGCTGATTGCTCAGGGCTACGATGTTCCGTTCCATACCCTGGAAGAAGGAATTGACGATTACGTGAAAAATTACCTGGTTAAGAGCGAATATATCTGATAGAAGGAGTTCAAGAGTTGGAAAGGTTCAAAGAACTGGACAAAGTGAAAAGATTTTTCATTTGAACAAAAAATCCTTAGCTTGTCAAAGGATGAACATTTTTTGATTATTAGTTGTAACTTGAACACTGTCCATTAATCGTTTTTACAATTGCTAAAATCCGTTCACCATATTGCAATTATCTGCTCGGACTACGAGCGTTCGAAGAGATTTTACACGGAAGTTTTAGGCTTTGAAATCCTGGCTGAAAATTACCGTTCTGAAAGGAATTCGTACAAGTTGGATCTGATCCTGAACGGAGTGTATTGCATTGAATTATTCTCCTTTCCGGAACCACCCAAAAGAATTTCCCGACCAGAGGCAAGCGGACTTCGTCACTTCGCTTTTTCAGTGAATGACATCGAAGCATCCATCAACGAATTGGCATCCAAACAAGTCGCTTGTGAACCGATCCGTATTGATGAATTCACCGGAAAACGCTTCACATTCTTCGAAGACCCGGACGGGCTTCCAATAGAATTAGTGGAGATTTAATGACGAATGCCGAACTGAATATTGAGTATGTAGTTCGTAATAATTTTTTTTGTAGAAACAATGATGATGAAACACCTGTTGACCGCCTTATTAATCCTTGTGAATGGTATGCTGTTCTCTCAGAACAAAAGAGATACTATTTATTTTGACCATGCCTGGAATGTGACTAAAATAAGCGATTCCGTCAAGTATTACCGTATTATCAGGGAGGAAGACAATTTGTACAAGGTTTCAGACTATTACAGGCATTCGGACTCACTTCAAATGACAGGTGCATTTAAAGATTATGCCCAAAAAGTAAAAGAAGGTGAGTTTGTTTACTATGAAAAAAACGGAACTAAATCATCTGTTTACAATTACAAAGACGGAAAACTGCATGGTCTTCAAACGTCGTTTTATGATTCGGGAGCATTGTATAAAACTGAAAATTATGTAAACGGAAATATTTCGGGAAATTTTATTGTTTATTACCAGGACGGGAAACTGAGGCGAAAAGAAACGTATAAAAAAGGGAAACGAACGTTTAAGGCATGTTATCTGCCTAACGGTAAGAAAACAACCTTTTTTGAATACGAGATTGCTGCCGTTTTTCAGAAAGGGCAGGAAAGTATTATTCAGTACATTAAAAAGAATTTGAGATACCCGCAAATAGCCGTTAATGAAGGAATGCAGGGAAAAGTATATATTCAATTTGTGGTATCGGACAGAGGTGCCGTTAAGAATGTAAAAGTTAAAAAATCGACGGGTTATCAAATCCTTGATGATGAAGCGGTTCGTATTATCAAAACGATGCCGGAATGGACACCGGGCAGTATTGATGGAATACCGGTGAATTCCACTTTTTCTCTCCCGGTTTCTTTTAAACTGGATTAGGTGATTCGTAATTTCCTTCAACTGCAACCGCTCGTTTTGGCGTGAAGCGCAAATAAGCCGGTCCTGTTTAGTGCGAATTGCGAAACAGGATTTCTGCATAAATGATGTGCTTTCCGATAATGGTTTCCTCCACCTGGTAAAATGCA
>NZ_JASLCN010000276.1 GCF_030151805.1 Fluviicola sp. | reverse complement strand
GAATTGAAAAGGTAAAAGTTAAATTTCATAAATCCTGTGATTACTTTTCAATTTTACATTTTACATTTTCAATTAGTCGTATCTTTGTTTCTCTAAAATTTTGATTAAATGAACAGTTGGTTTACCGTTAAGGTTAAATATACAAAGCAATTGGAAGATGGTACTTTCAAGCGCGTTTCGGAACCGTATTTGGTTGCAGCAATGACTTTTACGGATGCTGAAGCAAGAATCTACGAAGAATTGGGAAGTTTGATCCGTGGCGAGTTTGTCGTGACGGGAATTACCCGTACCGATTTCCACGACATTTTCCATTACGAAGATGCAGATGTTTGGTACAAATGTAAAATCACATACGAAGCCGGAGGCGATGGCGGAGAAGAAGGTGCAAAGGCTAAAAAAGTTTCTCAAAACTTCATTGTAACAGCGCATTCCGTGAAAGATGCTTTTGAGCGTTTGAAAGAAAGCCTGGGTGGAATGATGATTGATTATGTGATTCCTTCCATTACCATTTCACCGATTGTCGACGTTTTCCCTTTTGGAGATGAGTCTGAAGACCGTGTAGCTGTTGATTTTGAAAGACAAGTGAAAGCTGAAGTAGCTGAGCACGCGATGGGAACAAAAACTGTTTTCTCGGCTCCCGGATCCGATGCAGATGAGCTTGAAGGCGATGACGAAGACTCAGTGATTGACGATCAATTCGGAGAAGAAGAATAAGAAATGGATGACTTTTTGAAAGTGATTCGGAACGATCATCACCAATTTGACCAGGGAAAACTGGAAGAACATGTTGGTGATGAGCCTTTTGCGCTGTTATCCAAATGGATGCGTGAAGCAATTGAAAAGCCGACTACTGAGCCGAATGCCATGACTGTGTCAACGATTGGTTTGGACGGATTTCCCAGAGCCCGCGTGGTTTATTGGAAAGAATTGCTGGAAGAAGGAATTGTTTTTTATACCAATTACTTAAGTGATAAGGGAAAAGCCATTGAAGCAAATCCGAAGGTTCATGCTTTGTTGTATTGGCCGGAAATGGAAAGGCAAGTCAGTATTTCCGGATTTGCAGAGAAAGTTCCCGCTGAAATGAGCGATGCTTATTTCGAATCGAGACCGAGAGGAAGTAAATTGGGAGCCTGGGCTTCTCATCAGAGCGAAGTACTTCTTTCAAGAGAAGAATTGGAAAACCGCGTGGCTGATTATGCTGAAAAATTTCCGGATTTTGTACCGCGACCGGATCATTGGGGTGGTTACATCATTAAACCCTCGAATGTGGAGTTTTGGCAGGGAAGATCTTCCCGGCTGCACGACCGCATTGTTTTTAACTTGAAATCCGACAATTCTTGGGAATTATACCGCAAGAATCCATAGCGAATGATAGAATTATTACCTCATATTTATACCCTTTCCAATGGACTGCGATTGGTTTATTTGCACGCAAATTCACCGGTTGCACATTTGGGCGTCACTGTGCTTGCCGGTTCCCGGTTTGAAGAAGATCACGAGGTTGGTCTTGCACATTTTCTGGAACACAGCATTTTTAAAGGGACGGAAAAACGAAAGGCATTTCATATTCTCTCCAGGCTGGATTCTGTAGGAGGAGAATTGAATGCATATACGACGAAAGAAGAGATTTGTTTGTATGCTTCTTTTGTCAAATCGCACCTGAACCGGGCGGCAGAATTGCTTTCTGATATTGCCATCAATAGTAATTTTCCGGAGAAAGAAATACAGAAAGAAAAGGAAATTGTTCTGGATGAATTGAATTCCTATCTCGACAATCCAAGCGATAAAATTTTTGATGATTACGAAGCATTGATTTTCCCGAATCATCCTTTGGGAAATAATATTTTGGGAACTCCGGAATCGGTGCAATCTTTCGGTAGAGAAGCCTTGAAAAGTTATGTCGAGAAGTTTTTCTTTACAGAGAATACGGTACTTTCTTTTGTTGGAGATATTCCCTTGAATACATTGGTAAAATGCCTGGAAAAGAATTTCAATTCCATGCCGAGCGGAAAAACAAAAGCCATTCCAAGACCTTTTGATACATATCAACCGATTAAAAAGCGCGTAGAGGAAGGAAACTATCAAGCTCACGCAATTATCGGTGGAATTGCTCCCGGATATAACAGCGATCACCGGAGAGGAATGACGATGTTGACAAACGTACTTGGTGGGCCGGCAATGAATTCCAGGTTAATTTTGTCTGTCCGCGAAAAATACGGGTACACATATAATATTGAAGCACAATATTCACCTTATCCGGATTTGGGTTATTGGTCCATTTATTTCGGAACGGATCAAAAATATCTTTCCAAAACCATTAAGATTATTTACGCGGAATTGAAGAAATTGCGCGAAATTCCGCTCACGACGAAACAATTGCAGCAGGCAAAAGAGCAGTTGAAAGGACATATTGCTTTGTCCCTTGATTCCAATCTGGGCTTGATGCAGGGCTTGGGGAAATCCCTGCTCTTGTTCAATCAAATTGATACGATTCAGGAAATGTACGCGAGTATTGATAAGTTGACAAGTGAAGAATTGCAGGAAATTGCTCAGACTTATTTCAAGGAAGAGAACCTTTCTGAGTTGATCTATGATGTAAAGTCGTAATGGACGTAATATTGCGGAATTACCTTCACACTTTTGTCGCTTTGTATTGTTGAATGGTTCCAAAGATTTAAAACGAATTTCTTACGCATAATTTGAATTCAGAGCTTGTATTACCTAACTTTTAGGAAATAAAATAGCCAGATCTTGATGTGTTTAATGAAAATCTGAACGAGAATTTCCCTTCACAATACCGGACGTAATATTGCGAAATGGCATTTTGACTCTTGAAATCCTAAATGACCATCCCCCAAATATTTTATCGTTTTTTGAGGATCTCCGAAACGAATTGAAACTACCTTTGACGATCAAATTTACAGGTCATGACTTTTCAAACTTATTTAGAACTTTTCGAACAAATTTTAAACTCACCGAAGCCCGAAGCGCCTTACGATAACCCGGATTATTTCAATTACACCAAATTGAATTGGTCGCGAATGAACCGTTGGTTGAAAAAAGGAGAAATTCTGCCTCAGGTCCGGGAGAAAATCGGGAACATCAAAGAACCACAAAGCTGGATTCTGATCACAGAACCCTGGTGCGGAGATGCGGCGCATATTGTGCCGTTCATCAAAATGATGGCAGATCTGAATCCATTGATTCATCTGGATTTGGAATTGCGCGATTCAGAGCCGTATCGTATTCAGGAGTACCTGACGAATGGTGGAAAAGCCATTCCTAAATTGGTGATCCGTAACACCGAAGGAAAAGATTTGGCAAGCTGGGGACCAAGACCTGCAGAATGTCAAACACTTTACCAGGAAATGCATGCGAGCAAGGCTCCTTTTGAAGAAGTGAAGATTCGGCTGCAGAATTGGTACAATGAGCATAATGGCGTCGAAATTCAGGAAGAAATAGCAGGATTAATCTAAAACCCGGTCGTGAAAATCTCTGGTGAGTACTTTGTACTCGGGAGTATATTTTCCGTGTTCATCGCGAATGCAAAGAGAGGATTTTTTCGCATCCACTTGCTTTTTTTGAAGAGAGAGAACAACTCGTGCAGACTTATTGGGTTTACCAAAAATAGTAATCAAGTCCGCCGGAAATAAGTTGTTCCGCTCCGCAAGTCGGATCAATGAATCGAAAGCATCAAAAGGAATAATAAGCCAGGCTTTTCCATCGGAAGAAAGCAAATTCGCAATCGAATTCAGCAACTCTTCAAAAGTCAGACTGTCTGTATGTCTTGCCAGTGTTTTTTGGCTGTCGGCATTTTTGAAACTGTTTTCAAAAAAGGGAGGGTTGCTGATAATGGCATCAAATGGAGACTCGGACTGATAATCCTGAAGTGCCTGGTTAAAAACGGAAATCCGGCTTTGAAAAGGTGAACTTTCAGCATTTTCCATTGCATCAATGAACGCCTCTTCCGAGATTTCAAGCCCGATGATTTCTTCGAATAGAAAGCGCTGAGCGCACATTAATGCCAGAACACCTGTTCCTGTTCCGATATCTAAAAGCCTTTTTGGGGAATTCCATTGACAGAGAGAACCGAGAATCATTGAATCGGTTCCAACTTTCAGAGCGGCATGTTTTTGTTGAATTTGAAAGTGTTTGAATTTAAAAACACTCATTCTCCCATATACATTTCGATGAGCCCATGAGGAGCCGTTACATGTAATGTTTTGGATTTGCGGTCTACCTTTTGAATAAGACCGTCGATGAATGGAATTAGAATTTCTTTTTCACCATTTATCACCACGATCAGCGGATTGACACTGTTGTCGACAACCTGTTCAATTATTCCGGCTTCTCCGTAGTGCGTATCGACCAATTTAAAACCGATGATCTCGTGATCGTAGAAATGTTTGTCGTCCAATTCGGGAAGAATGGATAGAGGGAGGTAACAGCTTTTTCGAAGAATGACCTTCGCGTCGTTTTCAGAGTCGACACCTTCCAGTTTAATCGCTGCAAATCCTTTGTTTTTCAATTGAAAAGATTGAACAAAGAAAGGAGTCAACTGACCGTTGATATCGATAAAAAAAGCATCAAGAGTGCGGTAATCTTCCGGATTGGTTACGTCTAAAAAAAGCGAAACTTCACCTTTGTATCCGTGAAGTTTCGCAATATAACCAAGTTGAAAGCAATCAGAATGTTGCATTGATCAACTTTTAATGAATTAAGCCTCAGCTTCTCCTTCAGCAGCCGGAGCATCCTCTGCAGGAGCTTCAGTTGTTTCTTCAGCAGCTTCTTCTGTTGCAGCCTCAGCTTCTTCAACTGCAGGAGCCTCTTCAACAGCAGGCGTGTTTTTAGCTTCAATTGCTTTTGCTTTTGCTTCGTTAGCTTCAGCTTCAGCTTTCAAACGAGCAGCTTTATCAGCTACAGCGTCTTTCCCAAGACCTTCAATTT
>NZ_JASLCN010000245.1 GCF_030151805.1 Fluviicola sp. | reverse complement strand
TTTCAGAATGCCTGTGAAAAACGGAATTGAAGCTACCAAAGAAATAAGAGCTCTGTATCCGGACATGAAAGTATTGCTCTTATCCATGTATGATGATACGGAATTCGTAGAATTGGCCATTGAGAATGGTGCAAACGGATACTTGTCGAAAGACGATGATGCGGAAGAAATCCAGCTTGCAATTCGCTCTGCAGTTGAAACGGGATACTATCTGAATGACAGAACTTCTAAAATGTTTATTGCTAAAATGGTTCACGCCGGTAAAATTCAACCTGCTTTTGAAGAAAGTTCTACAGCAGTATTTAGCGCCAACGAAATGGTGATTCTGGAAATGATCTGTAATGAAATGACAACGCAGGAAATTGCAGATAAGTTGTTTAAGAGTAGAAGGACGATTGAAAGTGCACGAACTCTGATGATGAATAAAGTAGGGGCAAGAAACGTGGTTGGTTTGGTCATGTATGCGATTCAGAACGGAATCGTGAGCCAGAAAGCAAAGTAATTGGATGTTTTGTCGGGAAGTTTAGGAGGTGAAGTTTTTGGGCTGTAAGTGAGTTCAATAGTTCAATAGTTCAATAGATTTTTATTAAACACCTTTGAATCCTTTGAACTTTTTCAACGCCTGAACGATCACAGAGTTTACTTATAAATCCGGGTTAGAATTCCGAAGTAAAGATCCTTTCCGCTTGCAGCCTTCAGCCACAACTCCGAGTTTTCAACTCTTTTGGATTGAATGCCCGATTCCCGTATCATTTGATTGATAACTGCGGTATCTACTTTTGGAGAATAGGTGTTAATGATCAGCACTCCGGATCTGGAAAGCAATTGAAAGGCTTCGGAAACCAGTGTTTCGAGTAAATCTTCCAACTTCCATTTTTCTCCTTTCGCACCAAGTCCCCAGGCTGGAGGATCCAATTGAACCAAATCGTATTTGTTTCCTCTTTTCACTTCTCTTCGGATAAACTTCAAAGCATCTTCATGAACCCATTTGATCCCGTCGATCCCGGAATTGATTTGATTCTGTCTTCCCCAATCCAGCATCGGTTTCACACTGTCGCAGTGAATGACTTCTGCTCCTGTTTGCCGACCGAATACTGAAGCGGCTCCTGTATATGCAAAGGCATTCAGAAAGCGTTTTGACTCGTTCAGAAAGCCGGAGATAAATTCCCAGTTAATCTGTTGTTCCGGAAACAACCCGAGATGCTTGTTGTTGGTAATGCGTAAAGTAAATGCTGCGTTGTGATTGGTTGTAAAAATCCATTCTTCCGGTGCATCCGGTTTCAGTTTTTTCCAAACTCCCTGCAAAGAACCTTCTGATTTGGGAATAAACTCCCAATGAGCCAAATCGGCCCATTCTTTTTTGGAACGGACAGCACCGAAATATGCCTGGTGTTCAGGCCGGATAGTTATGACCGTTCCCCAACGCTCTAATTTTCGTCCGTTACCGGCATCAATAAGCTCATAATTTTCGGGAAAACCGGCAAATGATTTCATCAAAGATTAACGCATTTTAGGCATTTTCTTACGTCCGCCCATCATTTGCGCCATCCGCATCTGGTTTTTAGACGGAGCGCTTTGCAATTGCCCCTGCATCATTTTGATCTGGTCTTTCAACATTCCGCTGTCGTCCATTTTCTTCGCTTCTGCCAATAAGGTTACAGCTTCTTGTCTGCGACCTGTCTGAACACAGATTCCAGCCAAATGCATGCGAGCCATTGCTTTGTCGTGACCTCTTTTCAATCCCAATTGAATAGCCTGACGCAACATTCCTTCCACTTTTGCGTGCGGATAAGACTGAGCGTTCAATAAAGCCTGCATGTAAATAACATAGGCTCTTTGGCGTTTCGGAAGAAACTGAGGTGCTGTAATCCGGTTAATAGCTCTTTGCGCTTTATCCTGATTTCCTGTTCGCATGTGATTCAGCGTGAAAGCCAGATTCTCATTGTAAATAAAGGAAAGAATAATAAGCGCTAAAGGGAAGATCAGGGAAATTCCCCATCCCCAGTAACCTGTATAGAAAGAATAAATAGTTAAGAATAACGTTCCTGCAGCTAACAAGCTGCGAATAGCAAATCCGATCATAATTTATTTAGTCAATTGTTGCGATACATTTTAATTCGATGGCAATAGGGGTAGGAAGTGAATTGATTTCTACAGTGGTTCTGCAAGGAAGATTGTCTTTGAAATACTCCGCATAAACACGGTTATACACATGGAAATCACGTTTCATATTTACCAGAAAAACGGTAACATCCACCAATTGATCCCAGCTTGAACCGGATTCTTCCAAAATGACGCGTACATTGTCAAAAACACTTCTGCACTGAGCTTCGAAATCAAATTCGATAAAGTTTCCGTTTTTATCCAATTTCAAACCCGGAACAGCTGAGTCAATATCATCAGAACCCGCTACTCTCGGACCAACTCCTGATAAGAACAGGAGATTACCTACTTTGCGTGCATGCGGATACAACCCTACTGGTTTCGGAGCCTTGTTTGTGGAAATACGTGAAACTTCTGCCATACAATTTTTTAGCAAAGATAGTGCTTTCTGTCAGATTGCATAACGAATTATTTTACACCTTCGAAACAGCGTCTTTGAATGCAACGAACAGAATTATATGTACATTTGCCAAGACTATGAATAAGCGAATGAAAACCGTTGGTGTCATTGGAGGTGGTAGCTGGGCTACGGCTTTGGTGAAGATATTGTGCAATAATTTTGCGCAGGTAAACTGGTTTGTTCGAAGAGAGGATCAGGTTGCACATATTTTGAGATATAAGCACAATCCAACTTATTTACAGTCGGTTGAGTTTGACCTCAATCAGATTCATGTTTCCAACAATTTGGAGGAGATCATTAACAGAAGCGATGTTCTGATTGTTGCAACCCCCTCTGCATTTTTGGTTGAATTATTTAAAGACACAACGCCGGATTTATTTAAAGGGAAAGTTGTTTTTTCGGCAGTGAAAGGAATTGTTCCGGAATACAATGCCATTCCGGCGCGTTTTTTCCATAAAACGTTCGGAACTCCTTACAAAGATATCGGAATCATTTGCGGACCTTGTCATGCGGAAGAAGTGGCTTTGGAACGCTTGTCTTACCTGACTGTTGCCTGTCAGCACGAAGGAATTGCAACGGAAATGGCCCGAATGCTGGCTTGCCGTTATATCAAAACCACCACTTCAGACGATTTGTTCGGGACAGAGCTGTCGGCAGTGTTGAAAAATGTATACGCTTTGGCTTCCGGAATTTGCGCCGGTTTAGGATACGGAGATAATTTTCAGTCGGTTCTGATTGCGAATGCCATTCAGGAAATTGAGAATTTCATTGATGAAGTGAGCCCGATTCACCGTGATGTCAAGTCGTCTGCTTACCTGGGGGATTTACTCGTAACGGCTTATTCGAAATTTTCCCGGAACAGAACTTTCGGATTCATGATCGGAAAAGGGTATTCCGTAAAGACCGCGCAATTGGAAATGGACATGATCGCTGAAGGTTATTATGCGACCAAATGTGTCAAGGAAATCAACAAGAAGTTCCAGGTAGATATGCCGATTTTGGAAGCAGTCTTCAATATCCTGTACGAAAAAATATCACCGGTTATCGAGATGAAAATCTTGTGTGATAAATTGGCTTAGTTGGCCACGCGATACATCGGTAATAATGTAGAAAACTCACCAACTACATAAACATTAAAAAAACCATGTGACCTTCTGTGTGCTATGTGTAAAATGAACCAAATAGCATCATAGAACACATAGTGAATATTCAGTTTGAAACCTGGATTGTTTTCTAAAACAGAAACCGTATTATTATTTTGGTGAGTATAATACATCAAGTCCGATACATCGCGTACCAACGCTATGAATTCTTTATCCTGAATTGTTTTGGTGTTTCCCCGCAGTGTTTTTTAAAGAACAAATGAAAGTAGGGAGTGTTCTCAAATCCAAGCTCATTGGCAATCTCTGAAATACTTTTCGGTTCACTGATTAATTTTCGCTTCGCTTCCAGGATAATCCGTTCGGCAATCAGCTGACTGGTACTTTTTCCGCTGCAGGCTAAACAAACCCGATGCAAATGTTTGGTCGTTATGGCGAGTTGCGAAGCATAATCGGAGGGATTTTTGTGATGCACATATTGTTGATTCAACAAAGTCGTAAAGCGGTGAAAATGATCCTGGTAGCGATTGTTTTTGACAACGTTTGAATCGTGTTCTTTTTCAGCGTAAATCCGCGACAAATCGGAGTAAATGAGCTGTGTCAGGCTGGCGATTTTCAAAAAGGAATGTGCTGTGTTTTCCTGGTATTCAGCCATCATTTCGATAAACCGGGAACTGAGTTTTTCTGCTGTTTCGGAATCTATTTCAAGAAAGGGATTGGCATTCCTGGATTGGAAAAAAGGCCAGAGATACAGCTCAAAATGTGCCGAATAAAACTTATAGAAATCTTCCGAATGGAATAGGATCCAGCCTTCCGCATCTGCTTCAAACTCCCAGTGATGCATTTGTTCGGGCTGAAGAAAAAAAACGGCGTTCTGCCTGATCGGGTAAGATGTAAAATCAATATCGTGTCTTCCTTTCCCGGATGTGAAGAAAACCGTCAGGTAAAAATCATGTTTGTGCGGATGCGTAATGTCCGAATGGTATTTTTTCAGATGTTCGGAGAAATGATTGATGTAAAAAGCTTGAAGTAAGCCGTTTTCGTCAAATTTTTCAATCGGAAGTCGTGGAAAATTCATGCTTAAATTTACAAATAATGTCTGAATAGTATAATTATTTGAGTTAATAAAGCACGAGTTTATCGGTACAAGTGTCCTAACTTTGTAAAAAAAAGAAAATGTCAAAGTTCAGACCAATTCTTAGTGGGGCTTGTCCGATTTGCGGAAAAGGTAAGATATTCGAAACAAAAGGTTCTTTACTTCACTTAAAAGCGCCTAAAATGTATGAACGCTGTTCGGAATGTAATTATCGGTTCGACAAAGAACCGGGTTACTTTTTCGGTGCGATGTATATCAGTTACGGTATGGCAATTGCAGAACTTCTTCCTGTATTCCTTGTTTTCACGTGGTTTCTTCCTTTAGGATGGATGTTTGTCCTGATGCTTGTGGTGCTGATTTTGACCATGTTTTTCAATTACCGGGTATCACGGGTATTATGGATTCATATCTTCCATGAATAGTAAATGTTAAATTTCAGATACTAAATCCATTTATCTAAAACTTGATTTTCAGGCGTGTAAAGAATTTAATACATTTAATTCTCACTACTGATTTTCAACGTATGAAGAGATTACTACTATTTACAACATGTTTGTTCGGGTTGAATACCCATGCTCAAACTTCAGATTTTCAAATCTATTGCCAACAGGCATATACCGCTTATCCGAATGTTCCGAGAGGAATGATTGAAGCGGTTTCGTACACACAAACCCGGATGACCTATTTGTCGGCCACGGAATTGGAATCCTGTTCCGGTTTGCCGAAATCCAATGGTTATCTCGGGATGGTTGCCAAGGGAAAAGGCTATTTCAAAGAGAATATGAAACTGGTTTCGCAGGTTTCAGGAATTCCTTTGATTCAGATAAAGGAAAATCCTGCAATGGAAATCCTGGCTTTTGCGAAAACGGTAAGTGTTTACATGGAAGAATTGCACGGAATGTCCTTACAGAATTCATTAAAAGAGGTTTTCGGAAAACTATCCTATTTATCTGATTCCGGAAGAGTAAACCTTTTTGCCAGAGATGCCGAACTGTATGAATTGTTTCAGTTTTTGAACAAAGACGAAAATGCAGCAAAATATGTTTTTCCCAATTATGATTTCAACCTGACGGATATTTTCGGAGCTTCCAATCTTTCTGTTTTGAGTGCTCAGAGAATCATTTTTTCCGCGCAGGGAATTCAATCCAATTCGGGAACCATGTACCTGGCTAAAAAGAAAGAGTCGGGCGTGAAGTCAACGGAATATACACCTGCTGTGTGGAATCCGGCTCCGACTTGTAATTTCAGCTCCAGAAGCGGAGTAGCCGTTTCTGCGATAACCATTCATACCATTCAGGGAACATATGCAGGAGCAATTTCCTGGTCTCAGAATTGTTCTTCCAGCGTTTCCTATCATTACGTGGTGCGTTCTTCGGATGGCCAGGTAACACAAATGGTTTCGGAAGCGAATAAAGCATGGCACGTGGGTTCGGAAAATCCATATACAATCGGTTACGAACACGAAGGGTATGTGAGTCAGTCGCAATGGTATACGAGTGCGTTGTATAACGCTTCAGCCGGAATTACCAGAGATATTTGCCAAAGCGGATACGGAATTAGTCCTTTGAGAACATTTTCAGGAGCTGCAACAAGCGGAACCAACGTATTGGGTGGTTGTATCAAAATCAAAGGACATCAGCATTTCCCGAATCAAACGCACACCGATCCGGGAATTTATTGGAACTGGCCGCTTTATTACAACCTGGTAAATAACAACCCGACTCAGAATAACCTGAATGCAGCCAGCGGAACATTTACCGATACGGGAGGAAGTACCGGAAACTACAGCAATGATCAGCGTTATTTTACCTTGATTCAACCTGTGAATGCCAGTTCCGTGACCTTGAATTTTTCCAGTTTTTCCCTGGAAGCCAATTGGGATTATATGTATATCTATGATGGAGCAACAAATAGTGCACCTTTGATCGGAACATATACCGGAACGAATTCTCCCGGAACAATCAGTTCGAGCGGAGGTGCTTTATTGATCGAATTCCGGAGTGATTGTGCTACTGTGGCTGCGGGTTGGGTTGCAACCTGGACAAGTACGCTTGCATCTGCTTCCGGAGATGTAACTGCTCCTACAACAGCAATTGCTGCTACGCCCAATTGGATTACACAAAACTTCACGGCAACTTTTACAGATGCAGACAATAGCGGAGGAAGTGGCATTGATAAATCTTATTACCAGGTATTGGATTTTGACGGAACGGATTGGAGAGCGAATGCTTCCAAAGGATTTTTCAGTGATAACTTCGATCAAAGTGCGATTCATCCGGATTGGACAAATCAGGTTGGAACCTGGGCTTTGGGAAGCAGTCACCTGATTCAAAGTGATGAAGCGAATGGAAATACCAATATCTGGACACCGGTTACGAGTTCACTGAGCAATCGCTATTTATACCATTGGGCAGGTGCGATGTCGGGAGCGGGAACAAACAGAAGAGCCGGACTGCATTATTTCTGCAGTGATCCGACTTTGCCGAACAGAGGAAATTCCTATTTTGTTTTCTTCCGCCTGGACAGCGATAAAGTTCAGATGTATGAGGTGACGAATGATACGTATTCCCTGGTGGATGAAGTGTCGTATGATTTTAATGTAGGCGAATGGTATGATTATAAGATTATTTACGACCGGATTACCGGTAAGCATCAGGTTTACATAGACAATGCTTTGGTACAAACCTGGACGGACCCGACTCCATTGGCGGGCGGGAATTATGTTTCGTTCAGAAGTGGAAATTGCAAATATGAAGTCAATGATCTGAAGATTTACAGATCGCGGGCAGCAACCGCAGCAATTACGATCGGCAGCACGGGAGAATTGCGTTATCAGAATACCAATGCGTCATCAGTTGCGGGTCGAATCAAATCAATTGTACAGGATGTTGCCGGGAATTTGTCCGCTATTCAATCTCAGGATGTGAAAGTGGATTGGACAGTTCCGTCGACGATTGCAACGGTAAATGACGGATCAGCTGCGGATATCGGAACAACGACCAATAGTTCGATGCTGGAAGCAAACTGGACAGTTTCTTCCGACGCAAATTCCGATGTGGCAAATTATTGGGTGGCTGTCGGAACTTCTCCCGGGGCAACCAATACGGTTGCCTGGACGAATAACTATTGGAATACAAGTGTCAGCTTAGGCGGTTTAAGTCTTACATCCGGAACAACCTATTACGTTTCGGTAAAAGCCGAAAACGGTGCCGGATTATTCTCTGCGGTAAAGACCTCAAACGGACAGATGGTTGTTTCGGCATTGAATGCTCCGGACGCGAATTTCCAGGTGCAAAGTGTTTCGGGACTGAGTGATCTGAAAAACCTGAAATGGAGTGTTTACCCGAATCCTGCGAAAGATGAGCTGACAGTAGCTGTGGATGCGAACTATGCCGGTGGATTTATTCGTTTGACTGATTGTTTGGGAAGAACAGTGATGACCAGAAAGCTGGTGTCGGATTCAATCTCTTTGGATATCGGAGCTTTGGCAAACGGAGTGTATCAGTTGAGTTATGAATTGTTGGGTCAAAGTATTCAGCAGAGCATCATTAAGTATTAACTTTTTAATGAATACTAAATTGATTTTTCGTCAAAACTGACGGTTAAAAAACTGAAAACTGCTTTAGAGAAAAACGATAGGTTGAAAACCAAATTTACTTCCCAACTTTGGTTCACCTAAGTAGGTAAAGATATTAAAACCTACTCCTAAATCAGTAGTTAATTAGACCATTTTTGCTGAAAAGTGAAAATGGTTTTTTTTGGATTCTAAAATTCAATATATAGCGTCCTAAAATATAGGTGATGTAATCATTTTCTCCCGCAGATAATATAGAGTCAAGGACAAAGCATTCAATAAACAGGAACCGATTATGAAACTGACTTTGTTTTCAAAACTGATGATAGCCGTCTTGTTTTCAGGAATTTGTTTAACAGGAGTTTATTTGCATTCTGAAAAATGGAACTCCCTGATAGATGGAATATCGTTCCTGGTTACAGACTATTTTGTCTATGAAACGGAGCGTTTTAACATTCTGGAGATGCTCAATCTGATTGTTCTCCCGACGCTTTCATTGTTGTTTCTTCTTTTGCCTTTTAAATGGACGAATACGATCATCATACTATTGATGTGTATTTATTGTTTGATGATTCTGCCCTGGAATTATATCGAAGATTCTACATTGAGCTTTTAATCCGCAAGAATTCTTGCTCCAACAAAAAACCCTGACTATCAGCCAGGGTTTTGTTTTAGATATCTAAAGAAGAATCTTAATCTTCGTCTTCGTCATCACCTTCTGCAGCTTTAGAAGCTCCACGAGCCATTTTAACTGCAACAACTACCGCGTTTTTCGCTTCAGAGATAGCCAAACCGTCATTCTCCAAATCTTTTACACGAACAGATTGACCGATACGCAATTTTGTAATATCGATTACGATTGCCTCAGGCAAATCAGTTGGAAGACCAACTACACGTAAACGACGGAAAACCTGCATCAAACGACCTCCTGCTAATACACCGCGAGAAGCTCCCGTTAAACGTACCGGTAAAGCAACTTTAACTGGTTTCTTTTCATCTAGTTCCAAGAAATCAATGTGTACTACTTTGTCAGTAATCGGATTTTGTTGAATCTCCTGGATAATTGCATTCGACTTTTTACCGTCGATGTCCAATTCAATTTTGAATACATCAGGATTGAAAATCAATTTTTCAACTTTAATGTCCGGAAGAGAAAAATGTGTTTGAGTTCCTTGTCCGTAAAGAACACATGGAACCTGTCCTGCGTCTCTCAAAGCTTTAGCATCTTTCTTCCCTACGTTCGCGCGAGGCGAACCGCTCAATTGTGCTACTTTCATGTTTGTTATTATTTAATTTATTTTAGCCACTTCTCAGTGGGTTATTATCAGAAGCAATGCTTCTTCTTATTTTATGAAATTATAAAATGCGTACTAATTGATTCGTTTTTAACCAGGCGATCAATCACATCTGCGAATAGATCTGCTACGGTAATCACACGAATCTTGTCACTTTTCTCTTTCAACGGAATCGTATCTGTTACGATCAATTCTGTTAGTTTGGAGTTGTTAATGCGTTCGTATGCAGGTCCCGACAACACAGCGTGTGTACAGAACGCGCGAACACTTTTTGCTCCTTTATCAATGAACAACTCAGCTGCCTTTGTCAAAGTTCCTGCTGTGTCACACATATCGTCAATCAAAATAACGTCTTTTCCTGCTACGTCTCCGATAACAGTCATTTCAGCAACTTCATTTGCTTTCTTACGGTGCTTGTGGCAAATTGCTAAACCGGTATCCAGTTTTTTAGCATACGCATTTGCTCTTTTCGCACCACCGGCATCCGGAGCAGCCATGATCAGGTTACCGTTGTCCAAAGCCTTCATTTCGTTGAAGAACAAAGTCGATGCAAATAAATGATCAACCGGAACTTCGAAGAATCCCTGAATCTGATCAGCGTGTAAATCCATTGTCATAACACGGTCTACACCTGCTGCCATCAACATGTTTGCAACCAGTTTTGCACCGATAGCAACACGTGGCTTATCCTTACGATCCTGACGTGCAAAACCGAAATAAGGAATAACCGCAATGATTTTACGAGCCGAAGCACGCTTTGCAGCATCCACCATCAACAACAACTCAAACAGGTTTTCTGTCGGAGGCATAGTAGACTGAACAATAAAAACATCCTGACCACGTACTGTTTCTTCAAATGACGGTTGAAATTCACCATCACTGAATTCAGTTACATTTACATCACCCAAACTAGCACCAAACTTGGTAGCTATCTGTTCAGCAAGCACTTTCGATGCTCTTCCTGCAAAAATTTTTACGCCGTAAGACATGATTTTTACCGTTTTAAGAGCGCAAAGATAGGAATAATATCGGAAATTCAAGGATTTTTTTGAAAGCCGTCAAAACGATTTAGTCTTTTGTTTTTCCCTGTTTCGATAACCAACGCGGAAGAATGATGGAACCGATGATCAAATAGGGGAAATAAGAGATCAAACGCCACAGGACGGCCATGGTTCCCAACAGAATAATACTCGTGCTGAATTCGGAGAGTAATTCCCCGAAAGCCCATTCGGCAACACCGCTTCCACCGGGAGTCGGGGAAATCCGGAGAAACATCCACAGGACGAATTGCTTGGAGAAAATCTGAACTTGCTGCAGGAATCCCAGGCTTAAAAAAGCCTGCATAATGAAATTGATTACCAGGAAACGGGAAGACCAGGAAAAAACCGTTGCTCCGAATGCTTGCAACCAGAATGAAAGCGGTTCGCGCCGCATTTGAACAGCAGTCTCGCTGACATCGTTTCCGGTTTTTTCGGCTCCTTTTTGAAAACGTTTGAGAAAGGGAATCCGGGTGAAAAAAGTAAGCAGGTGAAAAACCAGTTTCGGATAAAGCACAATGCTTGAAAACAGCACCAGGCAAAGCAAAGCAAAAATCGAGAAGCCGGTCCAGAAAAGGGTCATCATGGATTCATTTCCCGTTGAAGGAAATAATTGATCGGACGGAATGAACAAAAACAACAACGGGATGACGACAACGTAAAACAAATTGTCGAGAAAAGCGGTGAGAATAACAATGGCAGTGGCTCTTCCCAGAGCAATTTTTTCCCGGTTGAGAATAAACATCGCAACGGTTGCGCCGCTCATAACTCCCGGAGCCAAAGCAGAAGCAAACTCCCAAAGCATGATGACATGAAAGGCCTGAGTCCAGGTTAATTGTTTTTTGGTCAGAATCCGGATGCGGATCATGTAGCCGAGATCGCGTCCCACCATTCCGAGTAATGCCAGGAAAATCCAACAGAAGGTCGTGCCATTCCACGAAATATCGGAAAGCACCTGCCAGGCTGATTTTTGCTCGAAATTTCCGGCTTTGGAAGGAAAGAATTCATCCTTATGGGAATAATCGATCTTCTTGTTTTTATTGGTGTCTTTCCAGGTGAATTGTCCTTTTCCTTTTTCAACTTCGTGAAATTCGGTCCGGGTGAAACTGTAAATGAGAATCCCTCCTGAAATGGAAAGTCCGATCAGCAACGCGAGATAAATCCGCCACTTACTAAAGGTTTTCTCAAAAGAATCACTCATCCGGTTCCATTTCCAGTGTTTCCTCGATGTCCCAGTTCGGGCGCAATTTTGATTTCAGGTTGAACCGCACAACTTGCTCCGGTTGGGATCGTTTCTCCCAGTTTCCGGCATCCCATTTCCGGTTTTTGTTTTCGTCCCGGATACAGCGGATTTGGTAAACTGCGGGAATGAGCTGCTGCCATGAAACCACGGTGTCTGACTCTGATTTGAAGGATGTCCGCACAACACTCGCACCATCCATTAATTGAACAATCCAATCTCCTTTTAAATCGGAGACATTCAACTTTAAATTGGACAAATCGGAAAGACGCAGTGTCTTCAATTCCACTTTGACAGAATCATTCGTATTGGATATTCCTTTCAAAGCACCCGTTTTGAAATTGATCAGCAAATCAAAAGAAATGTTTGATTTCGGAATGATCTGTAATTGATTTCCCGAAAGCACATACTGGTAATCGACCTTGATTTTTGTTTTGTCTTCCGCAACAATCCGGGAAGTGTCCATGCTTTCAATCAGTTCATTGGTTTCAAAAAGGAGTGTGTCGCCAAGAGTCCAGGAACCTTTATATGCTTTGCTCGTAATCGAAAAGTTCTTTTTCCGGTCTTTGAGCGGAATGATCTTCGTGATCGTATCCGTTCCGTCTGTAAACAGATACACGTCATTTTCAACGATCGGCAAGGCCAATAAAACAGAATCTGTTTCGAAACGTTTGATGATTCGAATGGGTTCGGAATTAATGACGAGTTGGGAGTCGTTAATCTCCTTTCCGTAAGCAAAAGCCATTCCCGGATTCAACGATTTTATTTGCAGTTTTTTTACCGGATTTTTTGGTTTGGAAGCCAGGAGATGGTAAAACGTAGTGTCGCTGCTGGAGATCATTCCGCTGGAATACGCGAGGTCTTCCCCGATGGAAGGAAGCCGGTCTTTATTCGAATCCATATAGGCAAACAATTGATAATTCCCTGCCTTTAAATAAGAGAATTCGAATTCGCCCTTTGCATCACTTTTACAGATGTAAACCGGCGTAATTTTGTACGGATCGCTCACCGAATCATACAATCCGACCGTAAATCCATTGCAGGGTTTGTTGGAGAATCCATCCGTGATCACTCCGCGTATTTTTAGCGAGTCGATCTGATCTCCGGTGGAGAAAACAAATTGATGAATCGTATCGTTCTTCTCATTCAGATCCTTGATCGTTCCGTTGAGTTGAATGATGTATGTTGTATTGGGTTTCAGCGCTCCGTCCCATTTAATGGTTACATCGCGTTTGTTCGACGTAATATCCAGTTTTCCTGCGTTCGGGTTCATAACTGCGGTATTCGACGGGTCATTCAGGGTGAAATACTCGTCAAAACGGACGCGCAATTCCTGTTGATTGACATGCAAAGCTCCCTGCTCCGGATTTTGAGACCCTTCAACAGGTCTGGCAGCACGATCATCGGCCGGCCCTCCGGTTAAGGGAATAATTTCCGCGCAACCAAACAATAAGAAGAAGAAAATGCCTAAAAACAGTGAGTACCGAGCCATTCGCAAAGTTCGTTTAAATGGATAGCATCTACCTGATCAAAATCATTCAACGCAGCACTATCGACGTCCAAAATAGCAACAATCTGACCATTTTTACGGATAGGAACTACAATTTCGCTTTTACTGTCGCTCGAACAGGCAATATGTCCGGGAAACGCATCGACATCCGGAACGACCAACGTTTCGTTTTGTTTCCAGGCAGAACCGCAAACACCTTTTCCGAATGCAATCCGGGTACAGGCAATCGGTCCCTGAAACGGCCCTAAAACCAGTTCGTCATTTTCAACCAGGTAAAACCCGATCCAAAAGAAATCAAAAGTCATTTTCAGGGCAGAAGCTGTATTAGCAAGATTTGCCACTAAATTGGGTTCACCGGTGCAAAGTGCTTTCACCTGGGGGAGCAAAACACGGTATTTTTCTTCCTTCGAAGATTGTGCGATTAATAATTCTTCTGCCATGAATTACAATAAATAGTTATCCTGAGTTCCGGGAAAATTTCATGTCTTCTGATCTATAAGTTGGTTCAAGGTTTTCAAAAGTTAAACAGTTCAATGATTTTTTGAACTCTTAAACACTTTCAACCTTTCAGACCAGAAAAGATCTCATTTAAAAACACGATCATTCTTTTTCAGGATAGTAATTCGACAAAGGTAAGGAATCCTATTCCTTAAGCGCAAAAAATGAATTCTTTCGGGAAAAAAATCAAAAAAAACCATTTTGCGAAATGATATTTTTGCATAACTTAAATGGAAAAACAAAAAAACATGCTTGACTTAAGCCAATTGGATAAGATCCTTTTTTTAGATATCGAAACGGTTCCGGAAGTGTATCATTATACGGATCTGGAGGAGGAAACCACGAAATTATTTGACTCGAAGAATGCGCGTTATCTGACCGAGAACAAAACGAAAGAAGATGTGTACAATGAAAAGGCGGGAATTTACGCCGAATTCGGAAAGATCGTCTGTATTTCCGTCGGATTTGTTCATCATTCGGCTACCGGAAGATCCATTCGAATGACTTCTTTTGCACACGATGATGAAGAAACATTACTTCGCCAGTTTGTGCGGCTGCTTGAAAATAATTACAACTCTCCGAAACATGTGCTGTGCGGACACAACTCAAAGGAATTCGATATCCCGTTTATCTGCAGAAGATTATTGATTCACGGTATCGGGCTTCCGAATGTATTGAACTTAGCCGGGAAAAAGCCTTGGGAAATCCAACATTTGGATACGATGGAATTGTGGAAATTCGGAGATTATAAAGCGTATACCAGCCTGGCTTTGTTGTGTCATGTGTTTAAAATCCCGACTCCAAAAGATGATATTTCAGGTGCAGATGTTGCGCGTGTATACTACGAAGAACAGGATTTGAACCGCATTCGCATTTATTGCGAGAAGGATGTTATTGCCTTGATCCAGCTATTTCTGAGAATGAACGGAGAACCATTGGTGGATGAAGGAGAAATCTACGTGAAAGAATAATTTTTCATCGCCTCGGAAAAAAGTAGGATTCAAAAAAGAAGGTACTATTTTAATCAGGCAACAAGCATATTTTTTACTTACTTAGCTGTATATTATTAAAACTACTTATGAAAAGTATTCTTTTTTGCCTCTGCCTGGCGAGCTTTCATCTCCTGAACGCCCAGGAAGTAATCAACTATTATGGTAAATCGGTCACGATTCAGGGACCCAAATGTTTTTCAATGGAAATCAATGGGACAACGTTGGAATACCATCAGAAAATAGTGGGTGATGACTTGTATGTGACCGTTTTGAGAAAGAGGGGTGATGGAGTAATCCACGAGATCAATGTGCGTAAAGTTTCCGTAAAAGTCATTACCGACAACGTGTTTAAGATTGAATATTTGAATACATACGGTGAAATGTATTCGTGTAAGGTCTTGACCGATCTGGATAAAGTTTCTTCTACGATTTATGAAAAATCAGGAGGGAAAAGTACAATGGAAACAAACATTGCAATCTACTTTTCAGATAAAAAGCAACTAACTGATTTTATCGAGGAAATCAAAAAGAAAAGAGGTTTCTGACAGGAACAAATATAAAAGAGAAAACCC
>NZ_JASLCN010000243.1 GCF_030151805.1 Fluviicola sp. | reverse complement strand
GTTCCTGCAGCAGTAATTGCCTGACGGTAGTTTCTGTCAGCAGCATCTCCTGCAACAAATACTCCCGGTACATTGGTCAATGAAGTTCCCGGTTTTTCGTATTTGATGTATCCTGTTTCATCCAGGTTGATGTAATCTTTGAATACATCCGTGTTTGGTTTATGACCAATTGCAACGAAGAAACCTGTAGCAGGAATGTCGTGTTCTGCACCTGTCACGTTATTTTTGACTCTTACTGCGTTAACGCCATTTCCGTCACCCAATACTTCAACCGTTTCCGTATTGTGCAGGATTTCGATATTCGGAGTATTTCTGACACGGTCAGCCATGATTTTGGAAGCGCGGAACTTGTCCGTGCGAACCAACATCGTTACTTTCTTACATAATTTGGAAAGGTAATGAGCTTCTTCACAAGCAGAATCTCCTGCGCCAACGATCACAGTTTCCTGTCCGCGGTAGAAGAATCCGTCGCAAACTGCACAAGCAGAAACTCCACCACCGATTGAAAGGTAGTGTTGTTCGGAAGGTAATCCCAAGTATTTTGCAGAAGCTCCGGTGGAAATAATCACCGTTTCAGCATGAATTTCATGACCGTCTTCACTCCAGCACTTGTGGATAGGTCCGGTAAAATCAACTTTTGTAATAAATCCGGAGCGAACGTCTGTTTCAAAACGTTTTGCCTGAGCTTCCAGCTGAACCATCATTTCTGGTCCTGAAATTCCGTCTGGATATCCCGGGAAGTTTTCAACTTCGTTGGTTGTTGTTAACTGTCCTCCAGGTTGCATTCCCTGGTACATAACAGGTTTCATTTCAGCTCTTGCAGCGTAGATTGCTGCTGTATATCCTGCGGGACCTGAACCAATGATCAGGCATTTTACTTTTTCAGCGCTCATGTTTGTTTGTTCGTTTGTTTAGTTTGAATCAAATACAAAATTAGGGTTTTCCCGTTTGAGAAAGAACCCTTCGGGAGATCCTGTTTTCAGGTAGGAATCCAAGGTTATTTTTTGCAGTAGTAAATGAAGGCAGGTGGAAAATTGGCAGGTGTAAATGCAATTTCTACGTGTTTGAAAAACTGTTTGATGTTCTTTTTTGCATTCAATGAATACTGAAACTGAACATACAGCGAATTTGCATGCATGGCCCGGTGGCTTTCTTTCAGAATTCCGTTCTTTAGTTCGGAAGGGAAATTCGCTAGCGGGAGAGAGGATACTACCGCATCTGCATGTGTTAAGCCATGTTTTTGAAGGTATTCTCCAATCTTCTCTGCAGAATCGTGAATCAGGATGACGCGTGGGTCTTTAAACTCTTTTTTGAGCATGTTCATGAAGCTGTCATTGAGTTCGAAAACCAAAAGAACACCATCCGGACTTAGCTTCTGAAGCATTTTACGTGTGAAAACTCCGGTTCCGGGACCTAATTCCACAATGACTTTAGCTGTTGAGAAATCAATTTTCTCCAACATTTTCTTTGCTAAATATTTTGAGCTTGGAGCCATTGCTCCAACCATTTTACGTTCTTTCCAGAAATTACGTATAAACGAACGCTTATCAGACATTTTCTCTTGTTTCTTTGAGTGCGAATTTACCATTATTGATCACTCCGTAAACAAATCCGTTCAATTGTTTATTCAACGCTGGTGTGTTAGTACATGGGATCACCAAATCATCATGTGTGAAAACCCACGGTTTTTCTGGGATAAATAAAGAAAGATCCGCTACCGACTGGTCTTCAATTGATTTAATATCCAATGATAATAATTCACGTCCTTTCCCGGTAAGAGCCTTTACAACGAGTTCCAGATCAAATTCCGGGCAAGCTCCCAATTCACCAAAGAGTGTTTGAAGCGTGCTGTTTCCGTAATTTGCATGATCGAATTCCAAATCTGTTTCTTCCGTATCATTTGGTCTGTGATCCGAAACTATGCAATCGATTGTTCCGTCTTTCAAACCTTCCCAAAGTGCTATTCTGTCTGCTTCTCTTCGAAGCGGCGGCATTAATTTAAAGTTCACATCGAAATCCAGTACAGCCGTCTCGTTGTAAATCAAATGCTGCGCATGAACGTCAGCAGTAATATTCAATCCTTTTGCTTTCGCCTTGCGGATCAAGTCTACCGATTCTGCATTTGCAATTCCGGTTGCATGCAAGTTTCCCCCGGTGTATTCCAGTAAACGCAGGTTGCGCTCCAGCTCAATAACTTCGCTGATGGAAGGATCTGCTTTTAAACCGGTTTTGGTAGAAGCTTCTCCTTCGTTTACCATTCCACCGCCTGAAATCGACTTATCATGGGCAAAACCTACTACAATTCCATCAAAATTCTTCGAGTAGAGGAGGGCTCTGTACATAATTCCACCGTTTACCGGAACTAAATCATCTGAGAACAAACGAACTCCGGATTGGAACATATCGTACATTTCAGCTAAAGCTTCGCCTTGGTTTTTCTTAGTGATACAACCCATTGGATGAATGGTTGTAACGGCATTTTCACCTCTTCGCAACACGTATTCCACGCTGGTTTTATTATCTAAAACCGGTTTGGTGGAAGGGAGAACGGCTACATGTGTAAAACCTCCGAAACTAGCTGCGTCCAAACCGCCTTGAATGGTCGATTTGTGTTCTTCTCCCGGATCTGCAAAATGGACTTTTAAATCGACCCATCCTTTTGAAATATGCAGGTTATTTTCCTGGATTTCGAGTTCACAGGATCTGTTGATTTTTTCTGCAATTTCGTGGATTTTTCCATCTTCCAGATAGATATCCACTGTTTTACCATGCCACTTCGAGCTTGTATCTATAACCCTTACTTGTCGAATAAGTAATTTCATATCTTATTTCTTGTAGAAAATTAGCAATGCCATTTCGCACAGGACGAAAATTCCTGCAAAGAAAACAAACCAAATCCAGATGTCATAATTCTCACCGATTTCTAAGAGAGAAGCACTGTTCCAATTGGAACCATCCTGAATGGTATTGACCTGAATTCCGGCTTGCTGAAAACCGGTTTTAATTTCTTCGGGAGTAGATTCGGCAGTTTGGGATTCCAGTCGGTTGTAGTTCATGGAAACAATTCCTTTGCTCTTTCCTTCCTGTAGAATGCTGTAATTTCCGGCTTCCAGAATACGAATTGCTTCCAGACCCTGAACGGAAATATAGGAACGTTTGTTTTTAGTGAATAATACCGGAATGTAATCAATCGCTCCCTGTTTCAGATGTACCGGTTTATCGCCTGTAGCGACGTTGTTTACAGGATAACTTCCATCAGAACCGATGATGAGATAATACGGATTTTGTCGTTGACTCAGATTTCCAACGTGCAGCAGAAGCGTTGAAAACAACTGGTTGCTTGTGAATGTGCTGAATTCCTGTTTCAAAGAAGTAGAGAAGAGGTAAGAAGCTCCTTTTCCGGTGCTTTTTACAAAAAACGGAGTTCCGTTTTGGTAATTGATCAAACTACTGGAAAGCGTTTTCGGGTTGTTGATCAAACGATATGCTTTTGCCACCGCCGGAAGGGAAATATTGTCCGGTTTTCCTTCAAAAATACCATGAAAGAAAGGATCTTTGATATTCAGTTTCTGAACGGACAAACCGACAGTCTGTATTCCATTGATGGTTGGAAGTGCCAGTTTTTCGAGGCTTGCATTCCATCCGGTTGGTGAAACGTTCGTTCCCGGAATTAATAAGATAGAACCAAGTTCCTGGTTATACAATTCCAACGAAGTACTCAAATTACTTGGAATCTGATTCAATCCGTTTAACACGACTAGATCGTAGTCTTCCAGGTTTTCCTGCGAAGCCTGATTGGTAGCAATTTCTTTTACGTTGTAGAAATCATCCAAACCGTATACAATTCCAACGTTATTTACGGCATCTTCTCCGTTAATGATCAACACAGAACTGTTTTTCTTCACTTCGTAATTGAAATAGAAGGAATCGTCTTGTGTCATTTGTTTGTCGTTGATGGAAACTTTTCCTTTGACAATTCCAGCTTCCTGGTTGAAATAGTTCAGTTGAAGCGTATCGGAACCAAATGCGGGAAGCTCAGCGAATAAATCGCGTTTCATTTTCCCGATCTGCACATTGACAACTGCCGATTCAATTGCTTCTTTACCGCTGTTCACGACGCGGATCGAAAGCGTTTGGGAAGAACCCGTTTTTTGAATCGGTGTTTCAAACCAAAGGGTGTCGATATATAAATTTCCCGTATTCTGAGGGCTTAAAACCAGTGGAGAAACGGATGGAATTGATTTAAACTTTTTAGTTGACTGACTGGATTTATCTTTTTGAAAATCAGACAGAAATACTAAAGATGGTTTCGTTTTGATATTTCCTTCTTTCTGCGCGTCTTCAATCCATTGATTCCAGAAAGAAAGTACTTCTTCGCGGGAACGATAAATAGGAGAGTATTTGATTTTTCCAACCTGATCAACGAATTTTACCTGGGTGAGTGTTTGTTTTTCGTTTCCGCTTAGTTCGTTAGTAAACAAAACATATTGTGTGTTTCGCGGTGCTTTCTCCACAAGCGATTCTGCCAGTGTTTTTGCCTGTGCGAGCAATTCTCCCTGACCGCCGATTCGAGACATGGAAAAGGAATTGTCTACATAAACGCCAATCAGCTGAATATCTTTTTTACTGGAGTCGGAACCTGGAAAATAGGGTTGGGCAAATGCAATTACCAAACAGGTAAAAGCTAAGATTCGTGCCAATAAGATGAGTAAATGCTTGAGTTTTCTAGGATTCTTTTGTTGTTGCTCTACCGATTTAACGAAGGCAATGCTCGAGAAATAAACCGTTTTGTACTTACGAAAATGGAAAAGGTGAATGAGGATTGGAATGACCAAAACCAGTAGGGCGAACAAAAATTCAGGATAAACCCATTTCATAACGCTAAATTAATGACGAATGCCGAATTACGAATGCCGAATTTTGTGATTTTTCTACGATTTTTGAACAATTTAGCACCCTTTAACAACTGAATTGCGAATTCCCGGTTGAGTTTAATCTTAATTCGTAATTAGGCACTCGTAATTAGGAATTATTTAAATCCTTCGAAAGCTCCGAGTCCGAACAAGGCGAAATCGTATTTACACGGATCCTGGGAATCGAATTGCGTTAATTGCTCCTGGATTTCAGCAACGCTGCGCCAATCGTTCTGTGTTCTGGTAAGAATACCCAATTTCCGGGCAACATTTCCTGTGTGAACGTCAAGCGGAAGATGCAATTCTGACATGGGAATGCTGTTCCAAATCCCGAAATCCACTCCTGATTGATCTTTGCGGACCATCCATCTCAAAAACATATTGATGCGCTTGGCTGAAGAACCTTTCTGCGGATTGGCAACGTGTTTTTGGGTTCTGTGAGGAAATGGTTCCTGTGTGAATGTATCGCGGAAGGAAACAATTCTACCCTGGATTCCCGGAATTTCGGTGTGAAGCTTAAATGCGGCTTCCAAACCGTTGTATTGTTCATAAATGCGTTTCAGGGAAACAAAAAAAGCATTCAGATCGTCGCTGTTGAATGTGCGGTGAACAAAGTTGTGTTTCTGCTCTTCGTAGTTCAGTACGTATTCGTATGGTTTGAAATTCATGATTTCCAGCAAGCGCTCACCACTTTTAATAATTGCCGTACGATTTCCCCAGGCCAATGTCGAAATCAGAAAAGCACTGATTTCAATATCTTCTTTCCGGGTAAATTGTTTTGGAATCTGAATCGGATCGGTTTGGATGAAGTCTGTTTGATTGTACAATCCTACTTTTTCATCCAGGAATACTTTCAGTTCTTCTTGTGTAAAAGATGTTTTCATTTCAGGGATCCGTCTGCCATTACAATTGACCGGTCTGCCATTTCCGCCAATAAATGGTTGTGCGTTACGATGACAAATGTTTGTTTGAATTCTTCCCGCAAATCGAAGAACAATTGATGTAATTCGGCTGCGTTTTTGGAATCCAGGTTTCCGGAAGGTTCATCTGCAAAAATAATATCCGGTTCATTCATCAAAGCTCTTGCTACAGCTACACGCTGTTGTTCTCCGCCGGAAAGTGCTGTCGGTTGGTGACTTTCACGGTTTTGCAAGCCCAGTTTCTTCAATAGTAAAGCTGCTCTGTCTTTGGATTCGGGCATGCTCTTTCCACCGATCAATGCCGGCAGGAGCACATTTTCCAAAGCGGTGAATTCGGGAAGTAGCTGATGAAACTGGAAGATAAATCCGATCTTTTGATTTCGGAATGCCGCAAGTCCTTTTGAGCTTAAATCAAAGGGATTCACACCGTTCAGAGTCAATGTTCCGGAATCCGGTTTATCTAAAGTACCCAAAATTTGGAGCAGGGTCGTTTTCCCGGCTCCGGATGAACCTACAATCGAAACGATTTCTCCGGATTGAATTTCCAGATCAATTCCTTTCAGAACTTCGAGTTGACCATACTTTTTTTGGATTCCTTTTGCAATAAGCATTACTTATCCAATTTTAAAGAATGTCCCATTTTCTGAACCTTTGTCTGCAGGTATTTTTCGTTGTGCACATTACGACCAACTTCGATCGGAACATTTTCAACGATTTCTAGTCCGTAACCAACTAATCCGGTACGTTTTTTCGGGTTGTTCGACATCAAACGGATCTTTGAAACTCCCAAATCGTGTAAGATCTGAGCTCCGATTCCGTATTCACGTTCATCCGACTTGAATCCAAGTTTCAGATTTGCTTCAACAGTATCGTATCCTTCTTCCTGTAATTTGTATGCTTTCAATTTGTTTAAAAGCCCGATTCCACGACCTTCCTGGTTCAGGTAAACAATGACTCCTTTTCCTGCTGCTTCAATCATTTTCATGGAATGGTGAAGTTGCGGACCGCAATCACAGCGGCAAGAACCGAAAATATCTCCTGTCAGACAAGAAGAGTGCATGCGTACCAAAATAGGTTCACCGGGTTCCCAGGTTCCCTTTGTCAACGCCAGGTGTTCTTGTCCGTTTGATTTTACAGAATATGCAACCAGTTTGAAATCACCGTGTTCCGTTGGCATTTCAACTTCAATCTCACGTGAAATCAACGATTCGTGCTTCATTCTGTAAGCTACTAAATCTGCAATGGAGATCAGTTTCAGGTCAAATTTCTTCGCGATCTCAAACAATTGCGGTAAACGTGACATCGAACCGTCTTCGTTCAGAATTTCAACCAGGATTCCCGCAGGTTTGAAGCCTGCCATACGTGCCAGATCTACTGCTGCTTCCGTGTGTCCGGTTCTTTGTAAAACACCGCCTTTTTTCGCCCGAAGCGGGAAAATATGTCCCGGCCGACCTAAATCTTCCGGTTTTGTATCTTCCGAAACCAATGCTTTGATGGTCTTCGCACGGTCAAAAACAGAAATTCCCGTTGTACATCCGTGACCGATTAAGTCTACGGAAACAGTGAACTGTGA
>NZ_JASLCN010000236.1 GCF_030151805.1 Fluviicola sp. | reverse complement strand
TCGGGAAAGAAAACCAAAACAGAAACGTATTTAGAGGGAGTACTGATCTATACTTTGACTTATGAATAAGGTTCTTCTTTTCCAGGAATTCCTGGAAAAGAAGCTTTGCATGAAGAATCAGAGTCTGGTAATGAAGTACCCTGTTAAAGTAGGTAGAATGAATGGTATACCTTAATTCAGGTATTGAAGGTGGCTGACTTAAAAATTAGCTTTGCGGAAAATTGGAGAAACTCCTCATCATTCGTAAAATGGTTTTTGGTCTTTTTTTACTGAAATTTATTGGATTTTACCTGCTTTACACGAATTCGCGTAAGACGAATTATGTATGTTGGAGTTGGGAACAAGCGATCCGGAAACAACAGAATGTTACCTTGAGTTTGGGAGGTTTTTTGATCGGCGCAACCTTTGTCGGATTGATGTTCGTTTTTGGTTTGGCCGGCGGATTTTTTTACTCGCTGACTTTGTTAATGTTGATCGCAAGTTTGACAGTTCTTCTGCGACCTCTGATGACCAAAGAACAAGCAAAACATTCTTCGCATGCCGGCAAATAAAAAATACCTTTCTTCCGGCTGGCAGCGCTTTGCGAAAGTAACAGCTGCCATTTTAGGGAGTCTTCTGATCAGTTCGTTTTTGTTTGCAGCACTTGCTTTCTGGCTTCCGGATTACAAAACTGCAGTAGTCACTTCCATTTTCGGACTTTTCCCGGTTTGGATTACCTTGATGGTTCTTCCGTTTCTGTTTGAAAACGGCTGGAAATGCTGGCTTTACTACCTGGGAATCTTGATTCTCTTAACCATTTTGATTCATTTCGGAAGAAACTGACTCCTTCACTCGCTTTTGCATGAACAATAGAAATTACAATATCTTCTTTCATTTACACACCGTTAGCGGAATCACCATAACAGTTGGACTATTCATCATTTTTTTTGGAGGGGCATTTGCCTTGTTTCGCCAGGAAATAGGCGAGTGGGAATCGGGAACCTACCAAAAGGAAAAAAATGTTGTTTCCAAATCGGACCAAATTGATTACAACCGGATTATGGATTCGATAGCAGGGAATGTTCCCTCTCTTTACGGACGAAATATTTATGTGTATTCCGAAGGAACTTCCGAAAAACAAGCGATTTACATTTCCGCTTCGGATGATCCGAAGGCGGATTCTTTGGGTAAAATCACGTATCAATACGAAGTCGACCCGGAAAATTACGAGTTGAAAAGCCACGAAAGCGCTTTCAGCCTGGGAGAATTATTGTATTTGCTTCATTTTTATTACCAGCTGGATCGGATCGGCTATTACATTTCCGGTTTTGTGGCTTTGTTTTTCTTCCTGGCAATCGTAACCGGAGTGTTGCTTCACTGGGAAAAGATCAAATCGAATTTTTATATCTTCCGCCCGCGGCAAAAAATGAAGACGGTTTGGACAGATGCACATACAGCGTTGGGTGTAATCGGACTTCCTTTCCAGTTTATTTATGCGCTCACGGGTTGTATGTTCGGACTTGGAATTGTGGTGGCAAGTTCCAATGCACTTTGGGTTTACAACGGAGACACCAACAAAATGTACGACGATGTGATTCGCGGTGAGAACAAGGATACTTTGGGAAAACAACAAACATATGTAGTTGATTACAACCAAATGGTGGAGAAAACATCCGGGAAGTGGCCGGATTTTAAAGTGGATCGTTTGCACCTGGAATTTTACGGAAGTCAGACCATGAAAGTGGATGTTAGCGGTTCGGAACATATCCGTGAACGTTTTTTAGGACAGGGTTCCGTTTTATTTGATGCGAAAACAGGGAAGGAAAAGGCGGTTCAAAAACCGGGAGAAATGAGTTATTACGACAATGTCTGGTCTTCGGTACGCAGATTGCATTACGCGCAATTCGGTGAAATCGGAACTTTCAATGCCTATCTGTTGAAGGTTGTTTATTTCCTGATGGCATTATTGACCTGTTTCGTAATTATTTCGGGAGTATTGATCTGGCTGGAAGCGAGAAATAAAAAGAATATTACGGAGAAAAAGAAGCGCTACAACAGGCGCGTCGGGTCGATTTATCTTGCGTTGTGTTTGTCCATGCTCCCGATTACTGCGGCGAGTTTCATCGTTTCGAAACTACTTCCGGCTTCACTGGCGGAATCCCGTGAGTCTATTTTGAATTACACCTTCTTCCTGGGCTGGCTGGTATTGAGCATTTTGCTGAGCTTGAAAAAGGATAAAAACTTCACGAACAAATTCACCCTGCTTTCCGGAGGTCTTTTAGGAGTTTTAATTCCGATTGTGAACGGAATCAGTTCCGGAAATTGGTTCTGGAGAACCTGGAATAACGGAGAATACGGAATCTTTTCAGTTGATCTGATCTGGTTGTGTTCCGGAATTATTTGTTTGCTGATCATCCGGAAGATCAACAGGAAGGTTCGCATCGCTTCCGCTGTTTAAGTTCTTCCGGTGTTTTCGTCCGAAATTGTTTCGCTTTTCCGCTATCAACGCATCCCGTTGATCTTTGAATTTTTTGCGGTGAAACAACCCGACGATCAGGAAGGTGGGAAGTTTGGTAAACAGGAGAATAAAAGCCAGAACGGGATTTACGAAAGAAAGACCAATGGCTACCAGCGCATTCAGCATGTCGAGATTGCAAAACAAGCGTAACCTGGAAGCCGTTTCCTCCGATACTGCTTTCGTGTTGATTAAGTTGGAACTGCAGCTGTAATCCCAGATGTTGTTTTGAAAAACAGCGATCAGGAACAGATTCAGACTGTAGACGAAAATAGCTGTTGTATCGAAGAAATAACCGCTGACCAAGGTGGTGGAAAAGGGAAGAAGAACGATGAAGAAAAGCCAGATAATGTTGTTCGAAAGCAAGCGTTCATCCATTTTGTCAATGTAGGAGAAAAAGGAATGATGCGTTCGCCAAAAGTTGGCAATATTCAAAAACGACAAGGTAAAAGCCAGGAAGGTTTTCCACTCGACCAGCAAATCCGAAAAGTGAAGATGTCCGGATTTCAGGGGTTCAATGCGGATATCCAAAGCCAGTAACGTAATTGCAATTGCCACCACGGCATCGCTGAAAAAGACCAGTCGTTCTGTTTGTAAGCTCTTTTTTTCCATAGAGATAAGGATCAGTAAAGCAATTTAGTGAATTTCGAATTAGGAATGGTTTTGAATGGTAATAATATGATTTGTCCGGAAGTTTAAGTGTTTTCTGTTCTAATTCGCGATAGCGCACCATTGCGATTCACTTCAAGATTTTCATTACTTCAGTAGTTTTAATACATTCATTTGCAGCTAAAAGAATGTTGTTTATCTTTTGATTAAATACTGAACAAGCACTGATTTTTTAGCACAAGGATTCATAATAAAAACGGGTATTCTTTTGACAGAATACCCGCTTTTTCCGCAAGAGTTGTGTGTTTGCTCTTTGTTAGTGACCTCCCGAACGCTCTGATTCTGAGAAGAGGTCTAACATATTTTGTATCGGATCTCCCGAATGCAGCATTTCGGTTGAATCCAGTGTCATTTTCGTTACTTCGGATGCTCTTGCGCACATTTGTTTTTCAAATGCTGCAATGGCACTTTTCAGGTCGGAGAATTGCGAATCCGTTAAACAATCGCACAATTCAAACGCATCCTGCATCGCCATGTTTACACCTTCTCCGGCGTAAGGAGGCATTCTGTGGGCCGCATCTCCAATCAATGTGATATTGGAATGCGCATCCCAGGATTGATCGAGCGGATAATGGTATTGAGGACGTGGAACGAACCACAATTCATCACTTTCGAACAATTCCTGCCAGGTCTGATCCCAGGCAGCGAATTCCTGCTGAAACCACTGATGAACAGAAGCTTTATCGGAAAAATCAATTCCGGAATCTTCCACCCAATTTTCCGGAACCTTACACCCGGTATAGAAGGACATACTTCCGTCTCCTTTCGCACTCAGAATAATGGATTGGTCGTCTCCAAATGCAAATACTTTGCCACCTTTCAGGATTTCATACAATTTGGGTGCATTGATTGCTGCATGATAAATATTTCCTTCTACGATTGTAATTCCGGAATAAACAGGTGTGATATCTGTGATGGTGGAACGAATCTTCGAATTAGCACCATCTGCGGCAATCACCAGATCCGCATAAGCAGTTGTTTCGTTCTTGAAATGAATTCTCCAACCTTCATTTTCCGGCTCCAGGGAAATGAAATGAGCATCCCAGACTACGATTTCTTCCGGAAGATTTTCGAGGAGGATTTTGCGCAGCGGACCACGATCAATTTCCGGTCGAAGATTTGAACCATCTGTTGAATCTGCTTCTTCGTTGTGATCGTCCAATCTGATTTCCAGATTTTTGGTAATGAGTCTCATTTTTCCGGCATCCGGCCGGTAATTTTCGTAAAATGCATCCAATAATCCAGCGCGTTTCAAGGCCTCCAATCCGGATTCTTCATGCAAATCGAGTGTTGCTCCCTGAACGCGGGCATGTTTGTTCTCGTCGCGTTCGTAAACACGGATGTTTGCACCTTTTTGCTGAAGAAGGTTTGCCAGAGTTAATCCTCCGGGTCCACCACCAATAATCGCTATTTGTTTATTTTCGAGTAACATTTTCACTTTGTTTAAGGAGATTTCTCTCACATTGACAAAGCAAAATTACTTCCGGTTCAAGGTGGAAAATTGTATAAATCGGTCATTCACATTTTTTAGCAATTCCTTGGGAGTAACGCCCGACAAGCGTTTGATCTCCCTGATAAAATGTGCCTGATCCGTAAAGTTTTTCTCCGGAGACAGTTTTCCTTCCTTGATGTGCGAAAAGGATGCGCGAAAGCGAAGAATGGTACAGTAACTTTTGAGTGAGAGTCCGAATTGACTTTTGAAATAACGGTTGATTTGGCGTTCACTCCAGTGAATGCGTTTTGCCAATTCGTGAATCGGAATTTCTCCGTGATGGGAATAGACCAATTCAAATAACTGCTGCTTCCTCGGGTCGATTTGTTGTCCGGAAAGGATTTCGCGCATGATCTTCGTTGCTTTTGCACAAAAGTCTTCAAAGTCTGAAAGATCGTTTTGATCGAATCCCCAAAAATCATCCGGCAATAAAATCACCTCATTGAGCAGGGAAGAAATCGGTTGATTGATTAGGTGTTCAATACCGGGAAGTTTAAAACTGATTGCAAAAATGAGTGTGTTTGCTTCAAACGGAACGCAATCGGGCTCGCTTTCCAAACCTGCCAGGGTGATATGAAAACCTTGTTTTGAAGACCGGGAAATGAAGAGATCGACACGACCGTCCGGGACAACAATAATTTCTTTGTCCTCTTCGGAATGGTTTTCGAGCCGCCAAAAACTTTCCACCAGATCTGCTAATTCAGGATCCGGTTTTACCTGGTGATATTTCAGATAATCCTCCACAACCCTGAAGTTAAGCATTCCATCCGGCAGTTTTGGTATCGCTTGTGAGAATATTTCCGATTAAGCTGATTGCATTTCCCGGTTGTTTGTAATTCCAACCGAGTGCGATTGCTTTTTCAATCAAGGGACTGATCATTGCAGGAGTGACGCTTTCCGGGGAATCATTCTGATAACCACCGTAAGCTCTTGTGAAGCCAACATAAACGAATAAAACCTGTCCGCCGGAAATGTGCTGAACCGGAATGGCATATTCGTCATTATGCGCTTCGTTATGCGAAATTTTCCGCCGGATCTTCCAGTGAAAAGTTTCGCCGTTCACGGTTATTTTGCGCATTCCTTTCAATGAAATAGCCATCTTTCATCAATTTGCAAAGACGTGTAAGAATCCATGTTTAACGTGTCCCGGATCTTTAATTCCGTTCGGATAATACAAATAGAAATAAACACCGTCAGAAATCTTATTCCCGTCCCAATCGTTTTTATAAGGACTTGCTTCAAACATTTTATTCCCCCAGCGATTGATGATAATCAACGTATTTCCCAACTGGGAATAAGCATCGTCGATAATGAAGTAGTCGTTGATTCCGTCTCCGTTCGGAGTGATGATGTTCGGAAGTGAATTATCACAATCCACAGCATGTACAACCAGGGTATCCGAACCAACACAACCGTCCTGCGTAACGACGTTCAGAATCAATTGCTGATCAAACGTAATCGGAATCTGGGTGCTGTTTCCATAAGTTGTCCAGTAATACGTGTTTCCGTCATTCGGGAAATAGAAGGTGTAAATATCATTGGCGCAGAAAACCGTGTCGGGAAGAATATCGAGGTTCGGAACCGGAGCTAAGGGTACATGCACCGTGTCGATGTATGCACAGCCCATATCGTCCCAGGTTCGCACATAGAAATTCCCTGAATTCTGCTGACTCAATGTAAATGTGAGCGGATTATTGGAACTGTTGCCGAAAGGAGTGATCCATAAAACACTATCTGAAGTAGTATTGACAGTAATATTTCCTGTTGTTCCCGGACAATAATTCGGGAAGTTCAGATGCGGAGTGATGTTGTAAATGGAAGTATTCACGATCAACACGGCACTTTCCGTCGGACAGCCGTATTGGTCAATGGCTGTTACCGTGATCGGAGTGTAGGTTGTATTTCCATGAACAGTGAGGTTTTGACTTTGAATGGTCCCGAAATTCCCTGTCCAGGTCACGTTCGTCAGGTTATTATTTTCAAGGAAAACAATTTCCGAATCAAAGAAACACACATTGACCGTATCGTCGGAAAGTTCGAGAACTTCCGGAGTAATAATCGTTACACTGTCAAATTGAACAGTATTGAAGCATGCATTCGAAATGTTGATGGAAAATACGTTATCCGTATTCAAGGTATTGAACGGAATGGTAATCGGGTTGGCACTTCCCAAAGATGCTCCGTTTGCAAACCATTCGATATTGTCGGTTGTAACAGCAAAGAATACTCCATCCTGATTCACACATAGATTGGAATCCCCGATAATGTTGATTGGTCCCGGAGGAGTCATGATAACCACGTTGACAAGCGAATAACTCATCCCACAAATTGCATTGGCTGTCGTGAACGATATCAGGAAGCTCGTATCCTGCTGCACATTTGTGAGGTTAACGGTTGTTCCCGTATAAATCAAATTGGTATCCCGGTCATACCACAACAGGGTATTGGAAGCATTATCCGATAAGCTCACATTGCCTCCCGGACAAATCGTTTGTGAAGGAATACTTGGCGGAGCACTTCCCGGAACATTGATTACCGAAATGGCATTGGTCTGAGCCGTACAACCAACCGAGTTGGTAACGATTGCCGAATATGTTCCTGTAGTGGTCGTTGGGTAAGTTTGGCCCGTAATTTCTCCATTGTTCCATTCATAACTTGCTCCGGGAACAGAACCCGTAAAGACAGCTGTATCACCGAAACAAAGAATGGAATCGCTCACAGAAATAGAAGCTGTAAACGTTCCGTTGACAATTTCAATGGTATCGGTTACCGTAACGCCGCATTGTGTCATTTGTACGATATAAAGTCCGGAAACGTTGGTCGAAATGTGATCACTTGTGGAACCGTTGTTCCAAAGGAAAGTGGCATTTCCGGAATAACTGATCTGGATATCAACCATCTGATTGTCACAGATTGTTGCACTTGGCGACGCTGACAAGGAAGGTGTGGAGTATTGAAACACTTCAAACGGTGGAGAGACCAAAATACAACCTTCCGCATCCGTTACCTGGCAGGTATAACTTCCAACCTGAGTTGTGTAACAGTTTGGAGTTGTCGACAAGGTATTTCCGTTCGGACCAACCCATAAATAGCTTGCAAATGAGTTTGGCACCGACATTAAAAGCGAATCGAAGGGACAAATCACGGCATCTCCTGGGAAAGACATAATGTTTGGCGGAACTTTCACCGAAACATAGTGATTGTAAGATAAAGCTGCGCTGCATCCGGTGGCGGTATCGAGCAGTAATCCGGCGTAATTGTACCAACCGGGAGCATTGACTTCAATACTGTCTGTTCCGTTGTCCCACAAGATATTGGAGCCGGCCCAATGGAGTTCCGGATGCGGGTTGTTCGCGACGAGGAATTCGGTTTCTCCCGGACAAAGTATGTTTCCACCTGAAATAGTGGTACTCCAGTTCGGAAGCGGATTTACCTTAATATAAAATTGTTTGGTGGCTATGTATACGGTGGTGTCGAGTCCGCAGAGATTGTCGTATCCTTTGATCACTTTGATCTGAACGGTATGCCAGCCGGTTGTTCCGGGATTGAATACGGTTGAAGCGGTATCGTAATTGATATGAGGAACACCATCTATTATCCAGATAACGGTGTCAATAGGAGGGTAGACTGAGGGATAAAAATTCCCGTT
>NZ_JASLCN010000233.1 GCF_030151805.1 Fluviicola sp. | reverse complement strand
AAATTGTGTTTCCGATCCGGCAATTCAGGCAGGCTTTTTTAGTGCAGAATTCATTGGTCATTTCTATTAAACCTTGTGATTCGAGCGCATTTTTCGGAACAATTCCTTTCGTTCTCCACATCCGGATTTTCTCATTTCGTTCTGCGGGGAGCAGATTCAGTATTTCAAAGGCCCTGTTTCGATACGAGTCATCACTCAAACAATCGGTCAGCCACCACAAAAAAGGCACAACACTATTCATTATAATGGTATTTGCCGTGGCGATGCTCATTCCCGATTCTGATTTTTTCTCCTTTCCGAAGTCGAAATGATTCAACCAGTATTCATCTGCCGGTTTCAGTAAACGTTCCTGTAAAATCTGTAATAACTCTTTCGCCGGAAGATACCACAAGGAAGAAGTCCAATCCATCTCATGAACAAAGCCTGCGAACTGAGCAAGTCTTTGCGTAGGGAAACCACCGGGCCTGCAGCCTTTAAATTTCCACGACACCCGGTTTCTGGCTTCCAGTTTCAATTTATACTTCTGAAAATCCCACTCGTTTTTCAATTCTTCCTGGTATGAAACCAAAGGCGACTCTTCCAGAAAACCTCCGACCCCAAAAGTGATGGCCAGTTTCTGCTTCCGGGAAGCTTTGATAAATTTCTCAAAGGGAATTCCAATAGCCAATTCCTGGAAAGGCAATTGATTGACTTTCATCCCGAAAGCTTTGGAAATGGAATGAAACAAGATTTCTTTGAAAGACATGTTCCGTTCTCTGTAAAGTTCATCCAATTCCTTCACCTTCCGGGACATTCGCTGGAAAACCGCATGTTCGACCTGATTCCAAATAATGGGTTGAGAAACCTGATCCAAAAAAGATTCACATAAAAGAAGGGCTGCATCTTTCTGGTAATACTTTTTGAACCAATCGTAATGTTTCCAATCAATCATTTTTTTCAGTTCGACCGTCGGAATGGGAATTCCTTCTATGAAAATCAACTGATCGTGTTCATATACCACATGCAGAATCACGTTCGAATAAGCCAGGTCGTGCTGATGCCCGTGCAAATTCCAATCGGACGATTTCACATGCATTTCGATATTTCCCGAATGCTTGATCTGATCAATTTCAATCTGTCCGTTGAAAAAATCCGGTCCGGAATCCGGATTGTAATATCCGACATGCAGAATTTCGACTTTTTCCCCATCAACGGTCTTCAATTGGTGCAAGGGAAGTCGTTTGTTTTTCCAGAGAAAATGCAAGTAGTATTCGTTCATTTCTTAATTATTTGAAAACCGCACTGACGCTTGTTTTCAATCAAAATCAGTGCCTTTTCTTCTTTAATTTAAGAAAAAAGTTTCTTCCGTCAAATAGCAAATCCCGCATATTTATCAAAACTACCCAACCTTTCCATGTTAATATCTGTTTAATTAATTGTTAATTTTGTATCAAATCAAACACCCCAGCCTAAAGAATGAATTTTTATCAATCCCTCTACCAAAAAATAGTTCCGTATACCATTTCCCTCTTTCTGGTCTTTTGTTTCCTCCGGATTTTTCAAATCAGCTGTGAACCACAAGAAATTTTCGGTGTTCCGGTAAAAATGATTTACCATATCAAAGGTTTATTGATGGATTTGCTACTCTGTTTGTTGGTTTCTTTCACAGGAAGTGTTTTCAGCATACTTATCCGGACTATTTCCGGGAAGATCAATCTTATTTTCCTGCACCTTTTCGCTATTGCAAGCATTCTTTCCAATTTCATGCTTATTTTCTATTTCGTCAAAACGAAACAGCTTTTGGGTACTGTTTTTTATCAGCTCAGTTTTTCGGAATTGATCACTTCTGCCAACCTGGAATCGAATATCGGTTTCTTTTCCATTGTATTCCCCTCATTTCTGATATCTTCTTATTTCATACTTCCGCGTTTTATCCGAAAAATAAAACCGATGAGATTTGGTTCGGTTCTTTTCGGATTTCTGACGTTGTCGGCTTTGGTGGCTTACCCATGGAAAAATATCAGTTCACGGGATTATGTCGGAGATATGTTTATCAATAATAAGCTATTGGCTTTTTTAGACGTCACGGAAAAGCATTTCTTTTCAAATCAGGAATTGCAACAGATCAATACTTCTCTTTTCAACCAACTGGACGATTCCTTTTTCCCCGATCCGCAAAAACGCAGCAATGCATATCCTTTGATCCACGAACTGGAAGCTTCCAGTAAATTCGGAGCGTATCTCAAACAATCGCCCAAAGGTCCGCCCAACATCGTGATTATTATCGTAGAATCCCTGTCTTCCTTCCTGGTGGGAGAAAACAATGAAAACCCGTGTCACTTGATGCCCTTTCTGGATTCACTCAGCAGAAAAAGTCTCTACTTCCCGAATTTCATTTCAACGTGCGAACGCACACACAATGTATTGCCGGCAGCTTTGATCTCCGCTCCGAATCCTCCTGAAAAACAATTCATGCAAAAAGAGGAATACCCACGTCATTGGTCCCTGATTTCACTGCTTCCTGATTATCATTCCAGATTCTATTGCGGTGTCGATCTGGGTTTTTGTAGTATGAATGAGTTTATGAGCTACAATCAGACAGATTACATGGTCGAATCCTGGGAATCCCGTTTTTCAAAAACGCGGGATGGTGTTCTCAGTATCTGGGGTTATGCGGACGATCATCTGTTTCAAAAATCTTTCGTCGATGATCAAAAACACAAAAACAACAACCCAAAACTAGATGTTTTCCTCACAATCAGTAACCATGAGCCTTATTGTTTTCCGCAAAAAAGCCATTATATCTCGGTTTTAAATGACAAGCTGGAACATTCCAAAGCGACCAAAAAGCAAAGGGAAGAAATTCAGCAACTCTCGGAAGTTTATGCCAGTTATTTATTTTCGGATGAAGCCCTCAAAAACTACTTTCAACAGGCAGCAAAAAAGGCAGATTTCGACAATACCATTTTCTTTGTTTTCGGGGATCACGGCAATCCGTTGTTTCCACGAAGCGAAATTCAAAAATACCAGACTCCGCTTCTGATTTATTCACCTCTACTGAAGAAATCCGGAAAATTCAATTCCCTGATCTCACACAATGATCTCACGCCTACTATTCTGAATTACCTGCGAATCCATTATCCACAACTGAGAATCCCGAAGCAAGTGCCGTTTTTTGGAAAAGAAATCGCTTTCGAAAAGTCGTTCAAGTGCAACAGAACCCTTCCGCTAATCAGTTTGGACAGTGAAACCAAACACCTGATTTACAATGATCATTTTCAATACGAAGGGCAGCTTTTCAAGATTGGAAAAAACCTGAAACTGACACATTCCGATGATCATCAAATGAGCGAAAAACTGACACAGCAGTTAGGAATTTTCAAAAAAATGGCCCGTTATTATCACGATTACGATAAAATTCTTCCCAAAGAGCTTTACAAAGAACACGCCCGGAAAGGAGAAAAAATACCACTGAAGTATCTGTATTTGGACAAGCTTGTAAAAGAAGGTGTTAACGGGCTTTTCACAGATGTGGGACCCAAAATATGTATTGAAAAAGGATGGAAGCGCATCGAACTTGAATTGAATTGCGAAATCTTCCTTCGAAACGAAGCGGAACTCCGTCAATTCGCAAAACTCTCCAATGTGATTGAACGAAGAAAGCCAAATACATTGATCAAATGGCGAAAAAGCGAAGCGAAGTTACAGGAAGTGCTGCGCAACAATCAATGGAACAAAGTTTCGTATTCTCTTTTTGTCGATGTCAGAAAATACAGTAAGAAGACCGGTGAATACCAATTCATTTATTACCTGATCAATGATGAGCTGAAAAAACTCAAATTCAGAAAAGTGAATCTGGAGGTTACTGCCTGGAAATAGTTCACAAAAAAAGAGGCCTCAGCCTCTTTTCTTAGTTTTTATATTCAGGAAACAATTC
>NZ_JASLCN010000218.1 GCF_030151805.1 Fluviicola sp. | reverse complement strand
AAAAACAGATATCAAAAGTATGATACTTAATATCATTAAAAATAGTTCTGTGATTCGTCTCCAAGACATACTATCGACCTGTGATTCTGTTTCTTTCGGATCTACTTCCCTAAATCGTATTTATCGACAGCTGCTTGTCCCCAAATGTTCTTATCGACCCGGTAAATGACTTCGCAATTTTTCAGTTCGTTGCAAATGGCATCAACTGATCCCCAACCGTAACTGCAGTTTCCTATTTTCTTTCCGTTTTTGTCATACACAACCGTTCCCGCATCATAAGCATTCAGTCCTGCAGTAAAAACGGTTTCTCCCTTGTACTTGCATTCGGAAATCTCTCCGTTTTTATAGGTTTTATAGAGTTCTTTCATTGTTTTCCAATGCTCCGGCTTTTTCTTTTTACAGGAAGTGTTTACAAACAGAATTGTCGCAAGAGCTAACAAAAGGGCGAAAAAAAATGGAAGTGATTTCATGATGACTACATTGAGTGTTCTTCAAAGATACCGGATTACGACAAAAAATAATTGTCTAAAGATGGAAAAGTTCAAAGGTTCAATTGTACGTTTCTGAACTTTTGAACTCTTTGAACCTTCTCAATTAACAATCTAATTCTTATTTCCAGCCTCCTCCAAGCGCTTTGTAAAGCAACACATTGTTCTGGTTTTTCAGTCGGTGAAGCTCCAGAAGTTCTACTTGTGACTGCAGGTAATTTTCCTGCGACGTAATGATTTCCAGGTAACCGGCTCTTCCGGATGTAAACAAAATCCGGGAGGTTTCCACCGATTGCTTCAACAAACTCACCTGCTCCTGCTTCACGTCTTTTCGATTCCGGAAATTATCATCGAGTTTCAACAACTGATACACTTCCGTAAAAGCTTGCAGAATCGTTTTCTCGTAATTCAGATATGCGGCTTGCTGTGATGCCTTACTCGCCATCAAATCTGCTTTCAAAGCTCTTCGATTCAATAAAGGCGTTACCAGGCCTCCAACGACATTGTAAGCAATTGAAGCGGGAGATTCAAACAAAAATGCGGCGCGAAACGATTGATAACCCAAATTTGCATTCAAGGTCAAAGCCGGATAAAAGGCTGTTTTCGCTGCTTTCACATCTGCATTCTGTGCTCTTAACTGGTAAGCTGAAGCCAAAATGTCCGGTCGATTTTCCAACATATCCGAAGGAATTCCGCTTTTTACGGCTTGTGTCAACTCCGGGTTCGTTTCGAAATCTGACCGGACAATCGGTTGCGGATAACGTCCCAGCAGGAAATTCAGCGTGTTTTCTTCTTCAATAATGACCTGGTCGACTTCCATTACCAATGCTTTTGCTTCAAGCAGTTCTGCAGAAATCAGTTCAATTGCCAATTGATTCGATTTCCCGATGTCTTTATGTAAACCAATTACTTCCAATGCATTTTGCTGCAACAGGATATTTTCTTCAATAATTGCCCGTTTCCGGTCCAGGAGCATCAAATGATAATACCGCTGGGCGATATCCGAAATCAGGTTTGTGATTACCAGGTTTTTCCCCTGTTCTTCTGCTAAAAACCGATTCAAGGCCGCTTTTTTCTTTGCTTTCAATTTTCCCCAGATATCAATTTCCCAGGTCGTATAAACTCCGGCATAAAAATCGGGAACCGGATTGGGAAGTTTTTGTTTGTTGTTCAGATTGGTTGAAAACTGTGTATCGTAGTTCCCCACTCCGTCAATGGTATAATCGCCAAAACGGCGAACTCCGGCGCCCAGGTTCAATCCCAGTTCAGGCAAACGGATTCCTTTCGTATATTGAACTCCGGCCCGTGTTTGCTGCACTTTCTGAAGTGCAATCTGCAAATCCTGATTGTTCACCAAAGCGGAATCAATCAGTTGAACCAGGATCGGATCGGTAAAAAATGCCTGCCATTTCAGCGGAGCTTCCGCGGTCTTTTTGATTGAATCTATCGCGATGAGCGTTGTTTGACTCTCATATTTCTGAGGAATCACCATATCGGTTTTCAACGCTTCATGCTGCACTTTACAAGCAGACAGAATGACCAAAACCAACAACAGCGTTCCTTGTTTTATTCTTTTGAATTGTTTCATTTTTTTGTTTTTGATTTGGAAGACAGGGATGCGAAAATGACGTACAATCCAGGAATCACGATGACTCCGAAAATTGTTCCGAACAACATTCCTCCCGCAGCAGCAGAACCAATCGTGCTGTTTCCGATTTCTCCGGCTCCGGAAGCCATCATCAACGGAATCATTCCGGCTGTAAATGCGAAAGAAGTCATTAAAATCGGGCGTAAACGGGCAACAGCTCCATCAATCGCCGCCTGAACCACCGTTCTTCCTTCGGATTGTTTCAGAATCGCGAATTCAATAATCAGAATGGCGTTTTTACCAAGCAAGCCGATGAGCATAATCATGGCAACCTGTGCGTAAATGTTGTTATCCAGGCCAAAGATTTGCAGGAAGAACATCGACCCGAAAATTCCGATCGGAAGGAACAACAATACCGGAAGCGGAAGCAGGAAACTTTCGTATTGTGCAGCCAATAGCAAATACACGAAGAGTAAACAAATAGCGAAAATGTAGAAAATCTGGTTTCCGGAAAGTACTTCTTCCCGCGTCATTCCGGACCATTCGTAATCGTAACCCCTCGGTAAGTGTTTCGCAGCAGTTTCTTCAATGGCTTGAATCGCTTCCCCACTACTGAAACCGGCCGCAGCTTCTCCGTTCACCATGGCAGAAATGTACATGTTGTAACGGGTCAATTGCTCCGGTCCGTAAACACGCTCAATTCGTGCAAATGCACTGTACGGAACCATTTCTCCTGCATTGTTTTTAATCCGGAGATGCAAAATATCTTCCGGTTGTGCGCGGTATTTCGGATCGGCCTGCACCATCACTTTATACATTTGTCCGTAACGGATAAAATTCGTCGCGTAATAACTTCCGATCAGGGCTTGCAAATTGAACAAGGCATCTTCGGCAGTGATTAATTTTCTCGCAGCAACATCCTGATCAATGTGAATCAGATACTGCGGGAAACTCGGGTCGAAGCTGGAAAAAGCATCTTTGATTTCCGGTCTTTTCTTCAATTCGCTGATGAAGTTGTCCGTGATTTTCGCTGTTTCCTGCAGGTTTCCTTTCCCGGTTTTATCCAGAACACGCACCTCAAATCCGTTGGCATTACCGAACCCCGGAACTGCAGGCGGAGGGAAAAATTGTATTTCCGCATCCCGGATATGACTCGTTTTGGCAATGAATTCGTCAATCAGTTCATTGGCATTTTTATCGCGCTCATGCCACGGTTTCAGGTTGATGGTTCCCATTCCGAATGAAGCTCCGACACCTTCCGTCATCATACTGTAGCCGGAAAGACTTGAAATAGATTCGACTTCCGATAAGGTTTGTGCAATTTCGTCGATTTCATCCATGACTGCTTCCGTTCTTTCCAATGTAGAACCAACGGGAGTTGTTACATTGACATAAACTGTTCCCTGGTCTTCCGTCGGAATAAACCCGGTTGGAAGTACTTTTCCGATTCCCCAGGTTCCTGCAATAAACAATAACAGAAGTGCTACCGTAACCGTTCTTCGATTGACGATCATTTCCAGCAGGCGTTTATACTTGTCTGAAATTTTATCGTATCCCCTGTTGAAAGAATCAAAGAAGCGCTGAATCAGTGTTTTCTTTGCATTCGGATCGACGGGTTTGAGCATCAAAGCACAAAGCGCAGGTGTTAATGTTAAGGCGTTAATTCCCGATATGACAATGGAAATCGCCATCGTGACGGAAAACTGGCGGTAGAAAACGCCTACCGGACCAGATAAAAAGGCAACCGGAATAAACACCGCCGACATCACCAATGTAATTGCCAGAATGGCTCCGGTAATTTCTTTCATTGATTCGATGGTTGCGGTTTTGGCATCCATGTGTTCGTCGTGCATCTTGGCATGAACGGCTTCTACCACCACAATCGCGTTATCGACCACAATTCCGATGGACAAAACCAATGCGAATAAGGTCAATAAGTTGATGGAGAAACCGAATAACTGCATGAATGCAAAGGTCCCGATCAGGGAAACGGGAACGGCAAAAATGGGGATCAGTGTTGATTTCCAATCCTGCAAAAACAGGAAAACCACCAATGCTACCAAAATGAAGGCTTCGATCAGGGTTTTGATCACTTCACTGATTGATGCATCCAGGAAGCGGGAAACGTCATAACTGATTGTATAATCCATTCCCGGAGGAAAAGATTTCTGTTTCATTTCTTCCAAACGCGTTTTCACCTGTTCGATGACATTACTCGCATTCGAACCCGGTCTTTGTTTCAATACGATTGCAGCGGAAGGACTTCCGTTTTCTTTGGAAATTACGTCATAATCAACCGATCCGAATTCCACTTCAGCAATGTCTTTCAAACGCACCATTTCACCCGTTTCGGACACTTTGATAACAATGTTACCATATTGTTCTTTTTCCGTCAGTTTCCCGGTATAGCGCAATACATATTGCATGGACTGCGATTTACGCCCCGAGCTTTCCCCGATTTTTCCGGGAGCTGCTTCCAGGTTTTGCTTGCGTAAAGCCGTCACCACATCCTGGGCGGAAAGTTCGTATGCATCCAGACGTTGCGGCTTCAACCAGATTCGCATGGCGTATTCCCGGTTTCCCATGATGTCGGCATAACCCACTCCGTCAATTCTTCGGAGTTCGGGAAGCACGTTGATATCCGAAAAGTTGTAAATGAATTTTTCGTCGACCGATGCATCACTGCTTTTGAGGTTAATGTACATCAACATACTGTTGATTTCCTTTTCAGTAGATACTCCGGCTTTAATGACTTCTTCAGGTAATTCGTCCAAAACGGTAGCCACCCTGTTTTGCACATTTACAGCTGCCAAATCGGGGTCGGTTCCTACTTCGAAGTAGATTTGAATAATACTTGTTCCGTCATTTCCTGATACGGAACTCATGTAAGTCATTCCGGGAACACCGTTAATGGCTCTTTCCAGCGGAGTTACAACTGCTTTCGAACATACTTCCGCATTTGCACCGGTATACCGCGTTGTTACCGAAACTGCGGGTGGCGCAATATCCGGGTATTGTGTGACGGGAAGCGAGGTCATTGCCAGCAATCCCAACAACACAATGAAAATAGAGATGACCAGTGAGAGCACCGGTCTTTCAATCATTTTTTGAATCATCGTAAATTTTTTAAGGGATTATTCTGCGGAAACTTCCTGAATGATGCGTTTTAAAGGAATCGTTTTCGGTTTGATCTTCATACCATCACTCACCGATTGAATTCCTTCATACAAAATCACGTCTTTCTTCGTAACTCCATTCGAAATGATGTAGAAATGAGGAATCCGGGCCTTGATTTCAACCGCACGCGTTTTCACTTTTCCGTTTTTTCCAACCACATACACATAGACTTTGTCCTGGATTTCGAAAGTGGCTTTCTGCGGAATGATCAATGCATGATCAAATTCCTGCTGCATCCGGACTTTTCCACTTGCCCCGTGCTTCAGGATTTTTCCGTTGTTGCTGAATCGTGCGCGGATTGACAGGTTTCCTGTTTCCTGGTCGATCTGACCGTCCATCGTTTCAATCATTCCTTCGCTTTGGTGCATTTTTCCATTGGCCATGACCAACTGAACTTTTCTACCCAACTCATTTCCGCGGGCAATTTTCAGCATAAATTCCAGGTATTCTTTCTCTGACACATTGAAATACGCAAAGATTTCATCGTTTTGAGATAAGTCTGTCAGAAGTGTTCCTTCTTCGACCAAAGAACCGATTTTGTGTGGCAATCTTGAAATCGTTCCGTTGAATGGTGCTCTGATCTCTGCATAGGAAAGCATTTGTTTCCCGTGAGCTTCTTCTGCCAGCATTTCTTCCACTTTGGCTTTCGCAATCTGCAATTTATTCTTTGCAAACTCGTATTCGATCCTGGAAATCACGTTTTTGTCCAACAACATTTTCGTGTTTTCCAATTCCAGTTCGGCATTTTTTGCTTCTGCGCGGGCAATTTTCAACAAGGCTCTGTCTTTTGCCAAAGCTTCGCTGTATTCCCGGTTGTTAATGCTAAACAGCAGTTGTCCTTCTTTCACATAAGCACCTTCGTCCACGTGAACTTTTTCAAGGTATCCGGCAGCTTTTGCACGGATTTCAATGTTTTTTACGGCAGCAATATCCGCTACGTATTCGATGAAGGTATTTGTATCAATGTGAACGGGAGATGTTACGGGATAAATTTCCGACACCTGTTGATTTTCTTTTTGATCTGCACACGAAGATAATGCAAGCAGAATCAGTACTCCATAGAGGAATACACCACGATAATTCATGTTGTGAAATATTAAGTAATTCTAATTTTATTTATGAAACAGTTGTAAACGAACTGTTCAACCGCGGTGGCGGAATCAGAATTTCCAAATAGATCGGGGTGAATGCCTGGAGCCCTGAAAATTCACGTTTTTGCTCTTCTAAAAAGAAGTAGGATGAAAAATCAAAACAAAGCGGCTGAATAATGGAATCACGGATAAACTCCAGTTCAAACGGAGTGTTGCAATCTGCTTCTGACGATTCGTCAAAAAAAGTTGCGTTTTTCTGGATCTTGTCAGTGTGTGAGATGAACGACTTATCTAATTGCATGTTATTGAACAGATATGTGCCCAACAGAAGAACAATCGCCAGACGGGAAAGTACCTTTGAAAGAAATATCAAATGTCCTTTGTTCTTCATGGTTGCAAAGTTACTCAAAAAACGGAAAAGAAGGGAGATAAATCCGTGAAACAGCGGCAGATTCTCTTAAAAAAACACAAATAGACATGTGTCTATTTGCCCAGTAAAATCAACCCTTAACGAAGGTAACGAGGTTGGTTTTTTTCACACAAACCAAGCAAAGAATATGTGTTTAAAATTTGTGTTAATCAGCATAACTAAAAAAAACACCGCACAAAACCTCAAAAATAAAACTGATTGAATAAATGCAAAGGAGCAAAGACCGCAAAGGATTTTCAGAAGTTTTTCTACTTTTCCTGCGGAGCATATTCCACCATATCAATTCCGATTCCGTTCGGGTCCTGAATGGCAAAATGACGATCTCCCCAAGGCTCATCCCGAAGTTCGATTTTGATTTCAATACCTTTTTGTTTCATTCGCTCATACCATGCATCTACATCTTCTACTTCTATTGTCAGGTACATTCCTGCTCCTGAAAACGGTTTATGAAACAAGCTTTGCTGACTCGGATGATCCGGGAGCAGAAAACTGATTTCGGCACTTTTATCCGGAGTGTGTAATAAGAGGTAAAACTCATTTTCAAAAGTCACTCCAAAGCCTAAGATAGTCGTGTAAAAAACTTTTGTTTCTACAAATTTGTCGGTTACAACTCCTGCGTTTAATTTCATCTTCTGTTGATTTTTATCGGTTAATCCTGTTTGCGAAAATACATGGATGCTTAAAAACAATCCTGCCAATACTGTCATGAATTTCTTTTTCATCTGAATGTTTTAGACTGCAAACATCCGACATATTGAAAACGAAACATAGGAAAAAACGGACAAATTTATCTTCCGAAGGCTTTGCCTGGTGTGACTCCGTAAAAATTCCGGAACTCTTTGATGAAATGCGACTGATCGTAATAGCCACTGTCGAAAAACAACTTATTCTGTTTCAGACTTTCGGATGAAGGTTTGGCTTTCAGGATATTTTGAAACCGAACGACCTGGCTGAAGGTTTTTGCCGTATCACCGACATAAAATTCAAACAAGCGACGCAACTGCCTGGAACTGATTCCGGTTTGTAAATCACTTTGAATGTCAACGACTCCGTTCTTTTTTAAGATCAGGTAAAGCGCATCATACAGTCGCTTGTCGTGATCAAGATTTCCGGTTGTGTGAATCTTCAAAAAGCAATGATCTAACATGTGCCGGATCTCTTCCGTTGTTTGTTCCTTGTTCAAACGATTTCGAATATAATCTGCCACAAGCGGTACAACCAAATCCAGCTTTTCAAAACGATTACTCAATTCACTGGCATTTACCCGGAACAATTGTGGAAACATGGTCGGTAAAAATCGAATTCCGATATAATGGAACGTATTTTCCAGCGGAAATTCAGTGAACTTCTTACAAAACCCCATCACATAACTGTCTTCCGGATTATTGAGTTCGAAGAAGATATCAATGCAGCCGTCGGCTACTACCCGGTAATTGAATGGTTCTGATAAAGTATGACTCGTTTTTAATTCCCAGTAACAATAAATGGAATCCTGTAATTGAAAATGAGGTAAAAACTCCGTATACAGAACCTGTTCGGACGAACGTCTGACCGTTGGCTGAATCGGAGTATAGAATTTTCGGATATCCATAGATTTCGCCAAAATAGAACATTCAGTGGTTTTCACAAAGAATCACCAATGGAAATCCCTTTATTCTATTCTCAAAGACCATTTATTGACCAGATCATATTCAGGTTCCCGGGTTCCGAAGTAAAGAATGGAAAGACAAACAGCTTCCAATCCTCCGAAGAAAATCAATCCCGTTCTTACCGATTCGGTATTTCCTTTCGCTGCTTCCACAGGAATGGAGATTACAGCCGCCAAACCTCCCAATGTGGCCAATGTTGCGGGCAGCATCAACGAACCGTTTTCCCATCTTTTATGGTGCTTAATAGTCGTAATCTGATCTATCCGGACACTGAAACTTGTATCTATTACGGAATTACCGCTAATCACTTTGGTTTGAAGTATTAAAACACTATCGTTAAATCCGTCGATTCGGGCATATGAGCTTTTACCATCCCTCGTTGAAATTCTAAAATAATCAGTTTGCTTCAACACCTTTGTTCTTCTGCTTCTCTGTTGATTTTGAAGAATCAATTTCTGTTGACTATACAAATTCAGGGATAAAAACAAGGCCAAAACGGTCAGCAAACCAACGTGTTTATGATCATTTATCCGGGACGAAATTCTGTTCATTTTTTGATTTATTCAGGTGTCAGATGTGTCAAAAATAAGGGCTCTCCACAAAGAAAACACATTTTCGATGTTAAGGATTTATAACTTCTGCAGTGTATTCATGCAACACTAAAAAGGACACAGATTTTCACCTGCATCCTTTTCACCTAAACACCTAACCATTTTTCACCTTGCGGCGAACATCAAACTAAACTATTACTTTATACTTACTTCTTTCCAATTCTCAATTGCCCGCATAGAATCTTCAAATTCTTTGATCTGTAATAAGAAGTGAATGAGACAAAGCTACAAGCAACTGACTTCAATGCTGTTATGAAAAAACCGGAAAGAGTTGTGAATTTAAGACGCGAAGAGTTCCGGTTTCAGGATTGATAATTGACCATCAACGATTCCTGCAATTCTTTCGGAGTAAGCCCGGTTGCATTTTTGATAAACGCGCTGAAATTTGCCGTGCTGTCAAAATTCAGTTCAAAGGAAATTTCTTTTAAAGAAAGATTACTGACCACCATCATCCGGCGAATCTCGATCATTAATTCTTCGTGAATGAGTTTCAAAGGCGCTTTTCCCAGGCATTTTTTACATAACGTTGTCAGCTTATCGGTACTGTAACTCATCATTTCTGCATAATCCGAAACTTTCCTCTTTTCTTTCGTGTGTTCACCGATCAGAGACAGAAACTTACTTACAAAATTGCTGTCGTCCATTTCAAAAGTTTGATTGCTGTGTTCGATCAGCGTAATCAGGATGATTTCCAGGTAGCTGTATGCTTTGTGAATCGACAAAACACTCAAATCTTTCACCTGGCAAAGATTCGAAATGATCTCAGTCAAAGAATAAATATGTTCGAATGCTTCCGACGATAAGCGGATTTTCGAATGCTGGAAATAAAGGTTGTGATGTTTGACCGGAAAAATAAAATCAAAGATGTTCTTATGAAACTGAATCAGTAGACCTTGTGCCGAATTTCGGTTCAGTAAATGAATTTGTCCCGGATAAACAACGTAAATATCTTCTGCTTCCAGTTCCGTTTTGGTAAAATCAATGAATTGATGTCCGTGCCCTTCTTTCACCAGGATAATCTCAAAATAATCATGGCGGTGCGGACTGTGAAAATCATACGTATTCGGATAGTCCAAAGGTTCTATGACCAATAATTTATTGGGGTGCGGAAAAGAGACAATACTCATGAACGATGAAACTAAAATAACAGGTTGTTTACTAAACGCCGAATATAGGGTTTTGGTTGGCTATTCTTATTCCTTTTCAATCAATGGGTTCTTTTTCAACTCCATATGCAGGATCGGATACGGTTTTCCAAAACCATCCAATTCTGAAGTGCTTTTTGTTTCGAAGCCAAAGTATTCGTAGAATTTCACCGCCTGTTCGTTTTGTGCATTCACATCCACTTTGGTAACCCCGGAATGCTCCAGAACATGCAGTAAGAGTTCCTTTCCGCTTCCTTTTCCCCGCTGATCGGCTGCAACAAAGAGCATTTCCAGATTCCCTTCATTTGTACCGGCAAATGCAATGATTTGTTGCTGTTCGTTTTTGATGCAATATAACGTTACGTGGTCGAAAAATGCAGGAACCAGCTTTTTGTAAAACTCAAAATCTGCTTCACTCAAAAAATGATGCGTTGCTTTCACGGAAGATTCCCAAACCGAAGTCAATTCATCGTATTCCGTTTTCTTTACAGGATCAATCATTACAGGAATTTTTGTTTCCGGCAAAACTACCCGTTTTTTTCCTTCGGAAGATTGAATTAATCCTTTTTCGCCTTCATATTCTTTCGCACGTAAATGTGATGCGTATTTTTGAAAAACCATGCTTTCGGATTGGTCGTATCGTACTCGATTTCGACATTGATATCCAGATTCGGGTCAACAAAACGTTCGAATTCCGTGTGTGTCAAGCCAAGTTCAAAGAATCGGATCTGCATCGCTTTTCCCCGTTTCATCAGTACCCGGACAAGTTCCCATTCTCCTGCATTTCTGCATACGGTCAGTAGTTGAGAAAGGTAATTCACTGAGCGATTGTCCTGCAAATAAAATTCCTCCAACACGTTTTCATCTAAAAACCGTTCAGCAATTCCCTGATTTATTGCGAAAATCAGAGGCTCATAATTGTTATTTATTTCAATCCAGGCAATGATTCTGTTCCTGTATTGATTGTTCTCATTCTGAACATAATATCTCACAAATTCATTTGCTACTCCAACAGGAACGAGATTTAAAACATCATTTGAGATGTACGGTAAAATGTATCTCATATTCACCCGCGTCATTGCAACCTGATTCGGGTTTTGCTGCAAATACAATGCTGCGTGTGTCCACATATCCGTTTGAGACATCACATCCTGTTGCAATGTCAGCAATTGGTTATTGGCTAGTTGAAGAACAGCCAGATCTGCCCAATTTGGTTTCACCGACTGATAATCTCTCACGATTTGCCCAACCGGATGGAAACCCAACATGGTTTTCTGATAAGAGCTCAACGTAAGGAGCCAATCTGTATATTGCGTTGTAAACTGAGCCCTGTTTCGTTCAAAACGCAATGAATTCATATCTCCGACATGATATTTCCGTTTCGACAAACTGTGTTCATCACGGATTCTGTTTTCCACAGCGTTGATATTCACATACTCTTCCGGATTATTCCACAACAATTTATCGGCTTCATCCGTTACGCCCATATCCGTTATTTGTTCTCCATGCAGCGGAGCTCCTCTGAGCAGCCGTTGTGCGTGCCCCAATTCATGTCCGAGTGTTACGAACTCAGGCATAATAACCTGGGAATCATTTTCTCCGATATTGTATCCGCCACCGTCCTGGGCGATTCGCACATAACTCCCCGTTCCGGTTCCTTTTTTACGCGCTTCATTTCCCCATTTCAGCAAGTTAGATTGATCATTCCCAATCAAAAAATCATGAAAATCCTCGGGGTCGAAATGGTCACCAACCTCGTCATACCCTGGTAAATCCTGTCGCGCATCATCTCCGCTGGAACCATTCATTTTATGATTATTCTCACGCAACGGATCCGTAGATGATATTGGAATTGCTTCTGATTCCGGCCGTTCTTTATCCCCCATTTCATTCCCGAAATGATCTCCGACAATGATTTTCTGTTCGCCGCCACCGCGATCCGTATTCAGATCTTCCAGCATATTTCTCCCGAATTGCCCTTCCAGTAAGCGTGCAAACGCAGCCAGCATCCGGTTGCGGAAGCCCTGAGCAGTTTCACGGATTTCAAGATTTCCTGAACCAGCCAGTAAGTCGGTCCAGATTCGGGTGATTTTTACCACTTCCGAGTTTTGCATTCCCTGCGTATTTACAGGCAAATGCTGCGTTTGAGAAATTTGAGCAATTAAATCACGGTGTTCCTGTTCTGCTTCGGCATATACTGTTTTTAAATAGATTGTGTTTGTAACAGCATTCATGTCTCCGGTTTTAAACTGATCAAACCATTCATGAATACTCGATAAAAGCGCTTTCAAAGCTCCGAGTCTCAATTGAAAATCCAAATCTGCACCCGGATCAATCTGGTGATAATTTCCCAGGTTTCCGGCAATAATTCCTAACTGCTGTTGCTGGGCTTGTTCCGGAGTCAAACCATTTTCAAAAACACCTCTTGAACGCAGTACGCATTGAATCGGCTGATCGTTGTTTTCTGCTGTTACTGTTCGCTCAGCATTTTTTTGATCCGCTGAACGAAGTAATTCTCCGCCAGTTTGAAAGAGTTGGGAAGTACTTTGAATGGATTCCTGCAGCTTTCTTTGCGTAAGTGATTCCGGGCGATTGTCTGCAAATTTCGAATCTGATTTTCCGGATGCTTTTCTTTTGGGAACATCTGCTAAAGTAGACGAAGTCTTGTTTACTCTTTTTTGTGTGGTGCGGATCATCATGCGCTTCTGTTTTGTTTTCGAAAACTTTCTTCACCATCCGCAAGAGTTTCAAAGTAGTTGTGAATAGTGCCCTTATTTAACCTGGTCTAAACTAGTGTTTTTTCTTCTTGAGATCAAATACCGGTTCAATTATTTCTTCATTTCCGGGAAGTCCGCATGGCTTTTACTTTTTGAATATCCGGATTATTCAGAAACTGCTGATATTCATCCGTCTCCAAACCATAAAGTGCCATTTTTCCGTTTGCATCATTGTGAACTCCAAAACCGTATGTTTTTGTCAATGGAGAAGCTCTGAAGCAAGCCTGACCTTTCGAAAAAAATTGTTTCCGCGCTTCTTCGTGTTCAGATTCCGTCAAGTCATTCCTGTCTGCGAATACCATGAAAAGAACGTCGTCGGAAGTATATTTGTAAGGATTTTTAGAAAGTAATTCGTACTGCAACCCGGCAATCGTTTTCTTATCTCCTTTTGAAGAAGGAACAATTGCACTGTTTACTTTCGTATCTTCCGCCACTTCAATAAACGTATTCTGATAGTTCGTCGTATGCGTTTTCATTTCTCCTTGAATCATTTGAAATTGAAATTTAAACAAAATGCGGAGATCTCTCCCCGCATTTCTATGGCATTCTATACTTTTTTTGTTTTAATCGGCTAAATCGAAACGATCCAGGTTCATGACTTTATTCCATGCTGCAACGAAGTCATTCACGAATTTATCCTGTGCATCGGCGCTTCCGTAAACTTCGGCAATTGCTCTTAGTTCTGAATTTGATCCGAAAATTAAATCTGCACGGGTTGCCGTCCATTTCAAAGCACCTCCGTTTCGACCATGTCCGTCAAACAGCTCCTGGTGCTCATCTTTTGCCGTCCAAACCGTGCTCATATCTAACAAATTCACGAAGAAATCATTCGTCAACGTTTCAGGTCGATTCGTCAACACTCCGTGTTTTGATCCGTCAAAATTGGCGTTCAACGCACGCATTCCTCCTACCAAAACGGTCATTTCCGGAGCTGTGAGTGTTAACAACTGAGCTTTGTCAATCAATAATTCTTCCGTTGAAACACTGTATTTGGTTTTCAGGTAGTTTCTAAAGCCATCCGCTATTGGTTCCAGGACAGCGAATGATTCCACATCCGTTTGTTCTTCGGAAGCATCCATTCGACCGGGTTTAAAAGGAACCGTAACATTTTTTCCTGCATTCTGTGCGGCTTTTTCTACTCCTGCACAACCTGCCAGCACGATCAAATCCGCTAAGGAAATACGTTTCCCACCCGCAGCATTGAATTCCTGACGAATCTTTTCCAATGCATCAAGCACTTTTGAAAGCTGTGCCGGATTATTCACCGCCCAGAATCTCTGAGGTGCCAAACGAATCCGTGCTCCGTTTGCTCCGCCACGCTTATCCGAACCGCGGAATGTAGATGCTGAAGCCCACGCCGTGCTTACCAATTCAGAAACAGAAAGCCCGGAAGCCAGAATTTTTGCTTTCAGATTCGAAATATCGTTTCCATCAATCAACGGATGATTCGCTGCCGGAATAGGATCTTGCCAGATCAATTCTTCTGCCGGAACTTCAGGACCTAAATAACGGGCAATCGGCCCCATATCTCTGTGAGTCAATTTGTACCAGGCACGTGCAAACGCATCGGCAAACTGATCCGGATTTTCATGAAAATGTTTGGAAATCTTTGCATATACCGGATCAAAACGCAAGGAAAGATCTGTAGTCAACATCTTTGGAGTATGTTTTTTCGAAGCATCAAATGCATCCGGAATATTCTTGTTGGAAGTTTTTGCGATCCATTGATGCGCACCAGCCGGACTTTTACTCAATTCCCATTCGTGTCCGAATAAATTGTCGAAGAACAAATTCGTCCACTGAGTGGGTGCTTGTGTCCAGATCACTTCCAAACCACTGGTAATGGCATCTCCGGCTTTTCCTGAGCCGTGTTTGCTAAACCAGCCCAAACCTTGTTTTTCGATGCTTTCTGCTTCCGGTTCCGGTCCAACTAAAGCAGCATCACCAGCTCCGTGAGTCTTCCCAAAAGTATGTCCACCCGCAATCAAAGCCACCGTTTCTTCATCATCCATTGCCATGCGGGCAAAGGTTTCACGAATATCTTTTGCTGCCGCAATCGGATCCGGGTTCCCATCCGGTCCTTCCGGATTCACATAGATCAATCCCATCTGAACGGCTGCCAGCGGATTTTCCAGGTTGCGGTTTCCGGAATAACGGCTGAACGGTTTGTCGCTCGTTGCGAGCCATTCCTTTTCCATTCCCCAGTACACATCTTCTTCCGGTTCCCAAACATCTTCCCGGCCTCCTGCGAAGCCAAATGTTTTGAATCCCATGGATTCCAATGCAACATTTCCGGCAAGAACCATCAGATCCGCCCAGGATATTTTTTGTCCGTATTTCTGTTTGATCGGCCACAATAATCTGCGCGCTTTATCAAGATTTCCATTATCGGGCCAGCTATTCAGAGGTGCAAAACGCTGTTGTCCGCCACCTGCACCACCACGTCCGTCACCAATTCGGTAAGTTCCTGCACTGTGCCACGCCATTCGAATAAAGAATGGTCCGTAATGCCCGAAATCTGCCGGCCACCAATCCTGGGAATCCGTCATCAACACATGCAAATCCTTTTTTAATCCCTGATAATCCAAGCTTTTAAATGCTTGTGCATAATCAAAACCGTCGTTCATCGGGTTTGACAAGGATGAATGCTGACGCAGAATATTCAGTTTTAACTGATTGGGCCACCAATCCCGGTTTCCGGTTCCTCCGCCTCCAAGACTGTGTTTTTGAGTTCCCCCGTGAAACGGGCATTGTCCACTTTCGTTCGAATTATTTTCCATAGTATGCGATTATTTAACTCAGGAAAGGAAGTTAGCAAAAAACATTTACGGAACAAAGGGAAAAATGATTAATTCTGCTCTACAGGAAAGTTGAAAGCTGAACCTATCGTCTTATTCGGATATTCCACTACAGCTTCCTGAAAATATACTTTCATGACATAGTTTTTCTTTGGCGTCAGATAATACCACATTGAAACCATTTTTCCAGAATAGTCTTTATCAATAACCAATTTAAAGTGATAATTATCTATTTTTTCAATCTTCAATTGATCCGTTTTGGAGAGAAGATCAATATCTGTATGTTTCACCAATTCCTTGTACTCTCCATCATAAGCTAAAGTCATAATTATCACCTCATTTTTCGGAAGGTTTCCATTCGTTTTGGCCTTATACTTGAAAATTTTTCGGGGAAGTGCAAATCCATTTTCATCCAAAAATATTTTTTCGTGATAATAAAGCGTATCTACTCTGGTTTCATTTTCAACCTCAACAATGTCAATCTGTTTTTCAGAAGTGCAGCTCACGAGTTGTAATAAAACTGCGGCTAAAAAGCCTGAAAATGCGTTTTTGTATCTCATTCAGAGTGTTTTTATCAAAGTCAATTTATGTATTTATTCTCTCAAAACGTCCACGGTACACCTGCAATAGCTTGTAAATTTCTACTGGAGTCTGTGAAAGCGAACC
>NZ_JASLCN010000209.1 GCF_030151805.1 Fluviicola sp. | reverse complement strand
TGAAAAATCTGCTGAAACAGCACTTGAAAGTGTTCGGATAGCCAATGTTTTTGCCAATCCCGGAACTCCTTCCAACAAAACGTGTCCGTCAGCCAGCAAGGCAATCAACAGACTTCGAACCATGTTCTCCTGTCCGACGATCACTTTTCCGATCTCACGACGCAATAAATCGTATTTCAATCCTTCCGTTTTAATCTCATTTGCAACTACTTGCAATTGTTCGGAAGGAGATAAATTAGGTATGTCCATCATAGTTTGAGCCTAAGGTCGCAAATATGTGAAAGAATGTTCTTTGGGCTTTGTAAATGCTGTTAATTAATGTTAACATTGTTTCAATATATCACTATGGAAGAACGAGTTTGCCTGGAATGCGGAATGAAGCTAAGCGGTCGGAAGGACCAGAAGTTTTGTTCGGATTATTGCAGAAATACGTATAACAACCGCTTGAATGAGGATGCTACGAAATACGTTCGCCGGATCAATAATATTCTGAGGAAAAACCGGCGCATTTTAGAACATTTAAACCCAACAGGTAAAAGAACTGTTGATGCCATTACGCTTGCGGAAGAAGGGTTTAACTTTCATTACTATACGAATACGTATCAAACTCAAAAGGGAAATACGTATTTCTTTTGTTACGAACAAGGGTATTCGAAACTGGAAAATGATCAGTATATGCTGGTTTTGAAGCAGGATTATGTAAGGTGATTTAACCGTTGTGTTTTGTAAGATGCGTAAATATTGCCACGAATTTTCAGGATTGAGTGAACAGCAGATTTTATTGATCCTGTTATTAATTTGTTGCAATGTTAGATTATTTTTTAGGATTTCATCGGGGAATTTGGGGGATTGATGATGGAAGGGGTTATTAAAGTTGTTTTTGATCTGTCCGTCTTTATCTTCCTCTGTCCTCCCCCTTCGTCCCCCTCCAAAGGGGGAGCTTTTTAAATCCTCTTGAATGTACAAGATTACAGTCCAAAAAGCAATTCAAACCAGTTGTGAAATTCATTCTTATCGAAGCTCTGTTTTGTTTCCCCCTTTGGAGGGGGACGAAGGGGGAGGAAATACGATGTTGTCATTTCCACCAAAAGATGTAACAAAAAAGGACGACATGATGTCGTCCTTCGATTATTTTGAAATTTCTAAATTCCTTACAAGTTCCACTTCTCTTTGAAAAGCTCCATTTTCGGATGATCCTTCACTCCTTCACAACCAATTACCAATACGTCTTTGCATTTAGTACGGTCGAAGAATAAAGAAAGATGAGATAATGCTACGTTCATTGTTCCGCTCAAATCAATTTTATGGATCGGAGCCTGGTGAACTTCGAATAAATCGCGAAGCTCTGCTGTGCGCTTATCAAAATTGTGATTATCATGAAAAATAACAACGGCGTCAATTTTCTCAATCAGATCATCATTTTCCTGAAATGGCAAAACTTGAAAGCCTAGTCCTTGTAACCAAGAATTTACAGTGTCAGCAAACGGGGTTTTGTCTTCGGTGTAAATGGTCTGAATATGTGTTGTCATTCTTACCTTAATTTGTTATTTTTCGTTTACGTTTCTTAAAAGAGTTTGCAAAAATACTGTAAACTTTTAGTAAACTATGTTTAAAATTCAATTAATTATGCTTTTTATTTTGTTTAGCAATTCAACAATCATTAAATCAATTGATTTTGAAATAATTAACCGTGATCCTTATAAAACTTGAAAAATACAACATTCTCAACTAAAAACCTAGAAGTATATTCACTAATTCGATTTAGGACTTTTGTTGTCTGTAACCAAGAATTCGCATAAAGTCATCTGCAGTCTGCTCCTCAGAAAACAATTCAGTCACGATTTTACCATGTTCATCGCGCTGAATGAGTACGTGTTTCGGTTCGGGAATGAGGCAGTGTTTTAAACCTCCGTATCCTCCGATTGTTTCCTGGTAAGCTCCCGTATTAAAGAATCCGATATAGAGCGGTTTATTCTTGTCGAATTTCGGAAGATAAATGGCATTTGAATGCTGCTCCGAATTGTAATAATCGTCTGAATCACAAGTCAATCCACCCAAAAGAACGCGCTCGTAATCGTCGTTCCAGCGATTAATTGCCAGCATGATGAAGCGCTGATTAATTGCCCAGGTATCCGGAAGATTGGTCATGAAAGAACTGTCGATCATGTTCCATTTTTCCCGGTCATTTTGTTGTTTCTGATGCAGGACATTGAAGATTGCTCCACCGCTTTCTCCAACTGTAAAGGATCCGAATTCCGTATAAATATTCGGCTCCGGAATATCGTTATCTGCACACACACGTTTCACCTGCATGAGGATTTCACGAACCATGTATGCGTAATCGAAGTCGAAAGCCAATGATTTCTTAATGGGGAAACCACCGCCGATATTCAATGAATCCAGAGTTGGACACACTTTTTTCAAATCGGAATAGATGCGCAAACACTTCGTTAATTCGTTCCAGTAATACGATGTATCGTTGATTCCCGTATTGATGAAAAAGTGAAGCATTTTGATCTGTACACGTGGATTATCCTGGATAAACGCTTTATAGAACGGAACAATTTCGCGGTAACGGATTCCTAAACGCGAGGTATAAAATTCGAATTTCGGTTCTTCTTCCGATGCGATCCGGATTCCGATTTTCAGTTCATTTTCTCCGGTAGCTGCAATCAATTCATGAATTTCAGCTGTGTTATCTACCACCGGAATGACGTTCAAACGTTTGTCTTCAATCAGCTCTGCAATATTTTGAATGTATTTCGGAGGCTTAAATCCGTTACAAATCACGTAACTTCCTTCTTTTAGCTTTCCTGCATTCAACACATTTTTAACGATATCAATATCAAAAGCAGAAGATGTTTCGATATGTACGTCGTTTTTCAGAACCTCATCCAGCACAAAGGAAAAATGGGAACTTTTGGTACAGTAAGAATAATAATAGTTTCCTGAATAGCCTAAGTTGTTCATGGCTTCACGAAACCATCCCTTGGCTCGTTGGATATTATGAGAAATCTGGGGCAGATAATTGAATTTTAACGGGGTTCCATATTCTTCAATTAATCGCATCAGATCAATACCATGAAACATCAAACGATCTTCTCTCAAGTGAAATTCATCTTGCGGAAAATCAAAAGTTTGATCGATAAGGTCAATGTATTTTGTTCTCATTCGCTACACGTTGCGCTCCTCCTACGGAAATCTTTCTTAAAAGTTTTAAAACCAACCTAATTATTCCAACGATAATTCGGTGCAAATGTAGGGGAAAGATTGAAAAGTGACTTGTAAAAAATCAAAAATTGTATCTCAAAGATTCAATCGGAGGATTCAACTTTTTCGAACGGCTCTTTCTTTGATTTTTTCAAGCAGATAAACTACCTGATTTTAAGTAGTTAACGCCGTTCAGCGCTCTGACATTCCGGGGCCGGATTTCACAGGAAAAAACACAACGAAAAATCATCACTTTTACGGTACAATTCCGGGAGAGAACTGAAAATGGTTTTTAAGAATTCTTTGTCAGGTGTTCCACCAAACGATTCGAACGGTGGGAAGAATAGATTCCGAAGGCATTTACCACGACTCCTTTGATCGAATTATCGTGGGAAGAGATTGCGTAAACAATCATTTCATCACCCGGATCGGTCATTCCTTCAAAACGATGAACCTCATCAATGGAGAATTGCTCCGGAGATAATTCCGCGAACGGGGAATCAGAGATCAAACACTCTTTTTCGGCCTCCAAACTCAAATTTGCCGTGTATCCGCGCTTCTTCAAATCATTTACCGCTTCGCTTACCGTTTCATAACTCCGTGTCATCGCTTTTCTTTTTGAATCTCATTAAAGATAGGGAAAAAATTACGAATCGGGAGAATTATCAGGAAAGGAAAGGTGATTGAAGGGAGAAGGTTGGGAAGCTATGCTGTTTATAATTCGTTTACTTTGTTTAAAACAGGTACAATCATCGCTATATCTATGCCTTATTTATGGGATATTGATACTTTATTATTGGTTTACTATTGGATTATCCAGGGTTCTTTCATTGCAGAACCGTATGAATCCAGGGGGCAAATCACCTGATTGACTGATACTTCTGTCGTACACAAAACCGGTTTAAGGCAACTTACGAGAACTCCAACCCGTCTTCTACATAATTAGAAAGACACTCAACATGAAAAAATTACTACTTGGGATTTCCTTTACTTTGGGATTTCTTTCTTCTTCGCAAGCGCAATGCAGCGTGGAAGTAAACGACAGTTTGTTAAGTACTTACGATTATGTACTCAATGCGGTAAATATTACAGGAGCCGGTCCTTTTGTTTTTTCCTGGACGGTCACTGACGGAAATGGGTCATCGGTTCCATTTACAACGCATCCCGGAGGAGACAGTATTACGATAGATGCCACGACACTTCAGAATAATTATGGCTGCGTGATTTACCAATTGTGTATGACTGACATGCTTGGATGCACAACCTGTTCTTCCGACACGGCCATGCTACAGGTTCCTTTTCCATGCTTTTCCCAATTTGTTTCCAATCTGAACGGTCCAAACCAGGTTTCCGTTCAATTAATTTCAACGATGCCTCCATTCCTTATTGCCAGTCAGTATGTTACATGGACGGACGGAAACGGACAAAGTCAATACCAGCCTTATCTTGCTCCCGCAACAAACATTGTTTATACACCCGGTCCTGCCAATCCTTCCAATAAATTCTTTTGCTGTATTCTTACCAATCTGGTAACTGGCGGAAATTTCGGCTGCATCTCTTGCGACTCGGTACAATATACCAATTCCACTACAGGTATCGGGGAGTTGAATAAGCAGCAACTTTGCATTGCTCCCAATCCTGCTTCGTTTAAAACACAGGTTGAAAGTCCTTTCCCGATTGAAGCTATCCGATTGGTCAATTCAATTGGTCAGGTCATTGACCTGAATTATTCAATAGAAGATAACAAAGCGTGGTTAACTGTTTCCGAATTGCCGAAAGGAATTTACATGGTTGAAGTATTTACCGGATCGGGGACGTTTAAAGAGCGGCTGATCAGGGATTAAGGGAGAATTACGAATATTATTTAGAAAGCAGATCTTTGATGAGAACCGGAGGTCTGCCTACTATTGCCTGGTCTCCTTTCACAACAATTGGTCGTTCAATCAAAATCGGATATTTCATCATTGACTGAATCCATTGTTTCCGTGTCCGTTTTTTTCCCAGGTATTTCTCCTGGAAAATTTCTTCTTTCTGACGAATAATATCCAGTGGTTTTGCTTTCAGCAACTTCAACAAATTATCCAATTCTTCATACGTTGGCGGAACCAGCAAATAATCCCGTATTTCGATATCTGCACCCAATTCTTCCAGGATACAAAGACCTTCTCTGCTTTTCGAGCAGCGGGTGTTATGGTATATGATTGTTTTCATCAAAATTGAGAATTGAAAATGTAAAATTGACAAGAGGAAGAAGGAAAGACTTTTCATTCCGATAGCCATCGGAACTCCATTCTACACTTTCAATTAGTTACCGTACATCATCAAATAAGATTTCAGGAAGGGAAGTAAATCGCCGTCCAATACTTTATCCGGGTCGTTTACGGTATAATCTGTCCGGTGATCTTTCACACGGCGGTCATCCAATACGTAACTTCTGATCTGGGATCCCCATTCGATTTTTTTCTTCCCGGCTTCGATTTGTTCTCTGGATTCGGCACGTTTCCGCAACTCGATTTCGTATAACTGGGAACGAAGCAACTGCATTGCTTTTTCCTTATTGGCTAATTGCGAGCGCGATTCGGAGTTTTCGATGATAATTCCGGATGGGGCATGTCGCAAACGAACAGCTGTTTCGACTTTGTTTACGTTCTGTCCACCGGCACCTCCCGAACGAAATGTTTCGAAGGTAATGTCTGCAGGATTGACATAAATTTCAATCGTATCATCCACGGAAGGATAAACGTATACCGAAGCAAACGAGGTCATTCGTTTTCCTTGTGAATTGTATGGACTCACCCGTACCAAGCGATGGATTCCGTTTTCACCTTTCAGGTAACCGAATGCAAATTCACCTTCGATTTCCAATGTTACTGTTTTGATTCCGGCAACATCGCCTTCCTGGAAGTTGAGTTCTTTTACTTTGTACTTGCTTTTCTCAGCCCACATCAGATACATCCTCATGAGCATTCCTGCCCAGTCGCACGCTTCCGTACCTCCTGCACCTGCAGTAATCTGGATCACGGCACTCAATGCGTCTTCTTCTCCGGAAAGCATGTTCTTTAGCTCCACTTCTTCTACCGTAGAAAGCAAATTTTTGTATGCATCATCGCATTCCGATTCTTCGGCAGCGCCTTCTTTCACAAATTCAATCAAGACTTCCAAATCGTCAGCCTGAGCTTTCAACACCTTATAGGATTCGATCCAGAATTTCAATCCACGGATCGTTTTCATTTCCACTTCTGCCTTCTTCGGATCATCCCAGAAACCGGGGTCCTGCGTTTTCAATTCAGCTTCACGCAATTGCATTTCCTTTTCGGGAATCTTTAAATAGTTCGCAATTGCTGTAATGCGTTGATTGATTTCTTTGAGTTGGTCACTGTTTACCATACCACAAAAGTAATTGAAAATGGATAATGTAAAATTGAAAAGCGCGGATTGGAAATTGAAAAGTTTAAAAGAAAGCGCTGAAATGTGAAAAGTTCGAGTTGAAAAGCGATAAAGAACAACGCTCTTCTTTTTTAGTACTCAAAAAAAATTACATTTGCATCGAGAAAAGGAAAATAAGACTTTAAATAAAGAACAAGATGAATATTCCAGCAAATTTAAAATACACGAAAGACCACGAGTGGGTAAGTGTTGAAGGTGATGTTGCAACAATTGGTATTACGGATTTCGCTCAAGGCGAGTTAGGTGATATCGTTTATGTGGAAATCGAGACAGTAGGTGAAACTTTTGATCATGAAGAAGTTTTCGGTTCGGTAGAAGCTGTAAAAACGGTTTCTGATCTGTTCATGCCGGTTTCAGGAGAAATCATCGCGTTTAATGAAGGTTTGGAGTCAAATCCGGAAGCAGTTAACACAGATCCTTACGGTGACGGTTGGATGATCAAAGTAAAAATGACGAATCCTTCTGAAGTTGACGGTTTATTGGACGCAGCAGGGTACCAGGCATTGATCGGTTAATCCGATCAGGACTATCATAAATTTGAAAGCTCACAGTCGCTTGACTGATGGGCTTTTTTTGCAACTAAACCTTAAATAACTGGTTAAATCCGTAACTTCACAAAAAAACGAACCATGAAAATAGCGTTGTATATAGCAGGAATGTTCTTTTTTCTTCATTCTTGCACCATTGTTACTTCAACAAATGCTCCCGGTAAACCGGAAAAAACATTCCCGAAATCCATGATCGGTTCTTATGAATTGATTTATCCTGAAAGTTTCCAGGGCATGATGGAAGGTACGGAGATGAAAACAACTGTCCGGATTACTCCAACCGAATTAGTAACATCCAACGGAGAAGGTGATTCTCACATGAAAATCAACGATTCTATTTCTATTACCAAGCTTGGGAAACAATATTACCTGTGCATGGGGAAAGAGCCTGCATTGAATGTGTTTAAAGTGATTATGAAAGGAAAGGATTTGGAGCTTCATTCAATGAACGCAAAATCCGGAGTAACTGCAGAACAAATGCAGCCTTTCTTCTCGAAGGTTTCCACCGATTCCAGTGTAGATGAAGAAACGGGTGAAATTACTGATTCTTACATTGTAACGATTGACGATTCCAAGATTGATAAATATTACGCGAGTGATTTGATTCACGTGGAGCCGTTTACCTTGAAACGGGTGAAGAAATGAAACTCCAATTAATCTTAATTACCACCTTAATTCCATTTGTTAGCTTTCTGCAAAAAACAGGAGTACTTGTTCTTTCAGGAGATGCGGATTATTATGGTTACAACAAAAGTGAATTTGTTGTTTATTATAATGACGAAGTATTGGGAAGATTTGATACAAACGGTCATTTCAATTGCCCCCATGATCAAAAAGGTCCATTGATAATTAAGCATCCTGATTTTGAGACAATCGTTCAAAATGATCTAAAATTCTCTAAAAAGGTTTCCTTCAAACCAATCTTTGAAAAAATCACCCCACAAACTCTGAAAAAAATACTGGAGGAATTCAAATCAGAACAACTCAGCACTTGCACCGGGACGAAAAAAGAGGATTTAATGAAATCCGGAATCCGGAAAATTGATTCAGAGGCTTATTTTCCGGGTGATTCAGCTGGACATAATCTCTTGGTCAAATTTATCAGCGAACATTTGATATATCCTCAAAAAGCAGTTGAGATCGGAGCTGAAGGCAAAGTATTTATTTCGTTTGTAGTGGAAGCAGACGGGAGCATTACCTGTATAGAAGTTCAAAAGGGAGTAGAATACATTCTTGATAAGGAAGCTTTTCGCTTTATAAAAACCCTTCCCAAGTTCGTTCCTGCAACTTCAAATGGAGTAGCGGTTCCTATTATTTACCTTCTACCTCTCTCTTTCAGACTTACATGAAAAATGGGGTTTTGACGAATTTCACATTCGATTTTGCAATTCGCAATATTACGAATCGACATTTTTGCAAAATCACGCAAAAAAAATGAACTAAAAAAGGGGCTGTCCCCTATCTACAGCCCCGATTTATGTGTTTAATCTGCTACTATTAAACAACGTCACTAATTTCATCGTCGAGATAAATAAAGAATGCATAAACATCATCTTTCAATGCCTCGGATTGTTTTGCTTTCAACTCTTTTTTGAGTGTCAGATATTCTACCTGTGCAGCATCTTTTTTCAAATCTGCGGTATTTCCCTGACGTGTATCTTTACGCAACTCTTTTTTAGCTGATCGCAATTCCTTTTTCACTTCTCTACGTTCCGCATTTGATTGTCGGATTGCTTCTTGCTGGTCGGATTGCAAATCGCGTTTGTCAATACGCAAGTATTTTTTATCACGTTTCAAATCCGCTTTTGCTTTCAGGAATTCTTTCTTACTCATATGCGATTCGATGACCAAATCTGCGTCCTTGTTTTTCTTGAATTCAGCTTTGTGAAATGCAATTCGTTCCCGATCTTTTTCGATTCGCGACATGGTTGCTTTCATGTCTTTGTACTCTTTGCGATGCAAGAATCGGTTACCTTCTATTGAACCTTCCGTGTTTCCGGCAAAAGAAGGCGTTGCTGCCATTAATCCTGTTGCAATCATCCCGATTAGAAACAGGTTTTTTAATTTCATCTTTTCCATGATTCCATTTTTTATTGGTTCGCTTAACCAAAGGCAACGGTTGTGCCACAATGAACAAAACAGGCCTAAACTCCTTATTTATCAATAGGTTGAAGTACTTGTTTCAAAATGAAAAAATATGTGAAAATTTTTCAAAATGAAAAAACAGGTTTCGAAATGACGAAATTGAATAATCCGTATTTTTGTAAAAAACACTCATGAACCCCATATATCCTATATCCATTTCAATCGGAATTTACTTTCTCCTGACCATCCTTGGAATCAGGAAATCGCCTGTCTTTCCAAAGATTAATTCTGTCCATGTGCTATTCCGGGAACGTTTTCTATCCGGAAGAACAAATGGATTAACGGGAACCTATCGAAATATTTTAGAAGTTGTATTGACTGATCAGGAGCTTTGGATTCGAACTTTTTTACCCTTTTCAGGATTGGCAGTTCTTTTCGGAGCAGTTCATAAAGTCCAGGTTTCTGAGATTCGGGGTATCGAAATAAGAGGAACCGAAACAACCATTTACTTTACGAACGACCAATTAAAGGAAGTTCATTTTTCCATCACTTTCAACAAGCAGAAATTCTTTATTCAAACACTGCAACAAGTGAATCCTGCTATTCGCATACTTGAAATTAATCGCTAGATTTCCCTGCTCTCATTAAAATCGGGAACGTGATCTGAATCAAATCAAAAACGGGAAGATGATCTGATATTGTTTCGACCGGATTTTGCTGATGCTTGTCGGTATAATGTTTCACTGCCGACCAGGTATTCAAATAGCCCAAAAGCTGCTCTCGATTCCAGGTGTCCCGGATTTGAAATTCAGGACAGGCTATTTCTTCAAAAGGAAACGGAATGGTCTGATATTTTTCATCAATGTATTTTCGCTCCGGATCCCAATAGTCATTCAAAACTCCCCGATACAACTGTTCAATCCATTTCTGAACTTCGTCATTATTTGTGCTGATATTTCCATATCCAAGCACGGCAAAAATTCCATTCGGCTTTAAAGTCCGGTTGACTTCCCGGTAGAACTTTTCAAAATCAAACCAGTGAATCGCTTGTCCAACCGTGACACAATCGAAACAGTTTTCAGGGAAAGACGTTTGCTCCGCAAGCTGTTGCGAATAATGAATTTTCGGATTCGAAACCGCATTTTTCAATTGATTTTCGCTCAAATCCGTTGCCTGAACTTCATCAAACAAACCTGCAAGCTTTATCGCAACCTGTCCGCTTCCCGTGGCGCAATCCCACGCCCGCTTTCTTCCATTCAGAACGGTTTCCAGGAAAGTAAACACTTCATCCGGGTATGAAGGACGAAATTGTGCGTAATTTTGGGAATTATGAGAGAAGTTGTCTTTCATGGTCGGAATCTTTTCAAATCCAGAAGTCGGAATCTACATTATCATCTAAAACTTTAGCTCCTTTTATTTCATTTGCTAAAAGAATAAATATCAATCCACCAATCAGCATGTAGATTACGCTTGAGTAATACTGAGTAAAAATCTCATTATGCCAAAAAATATATAAACTCCCAAGATGCAAAATGGCGATTGCTAATGTTGGAAAATAAGAAATTCGACGCAGCTTTTTAATCTTCTTCCAGATAATCTCCTTTCGAGAATTAATAACTTCTTTATCAACCAGATCTATTTTCTTCAAAAGATCCAACGAACTTAACTTATGAAAACAGCTACTGTATTTACTGTAATAAATAGCAAAATAAATCAAATGAAAAACAACCCAAATCGCATTGAATCCCACAATTGACTCTTGTATTTTCGGTGTAATAAACAACCTTCCGTTTTTAATAACTACTCGTCGCTCCGCCAATTTGTTCAATCGGGTGCCAGGTTGTTTTTAATTCCTGCAAATCTGTGATATAATATGGGCTTTCGTCTGCTTCCTTTGTGAAATCTTTCTCGTAAACAAATACCCGTTTCACATTGCAATCTGCTCCGGCTTCGATCGCTTTTGCGTTTTCGGCATTTCCTCCGGCATAAATAACCGCATTCACATCCATGTGGCTATGGAATTGCTCCAAAAGTTCTTTCTCTGTTCCGGTCAGAATATTCACTACACCGCCCGGAAGATCTGATGTCGCCAACACTTCCGCAAAAGTAATGGAGCATAAAGGCACATTTTCAGCTGCCAGAACAATACAGGTGTTTCCTCCGGCAATGACCGGTAAAATTGTTGAAACCAAACCGATCAAACTGTTTGTCTGCGGAGCAATAATTCCAACAACTCCCATGGGTTCCAAAGCGGAAAAATTGAAGTGACTGCTTGCCACCGGATTTACTGAGCTGAAAACCTGCTGGTATTTGTCGCACCAACCTGCGTAATACACGCAACGATCTATTGCCGATTCCACTTCCTGTTTCGCTTTCGCTTCCGAACTTCCTTGTTTGACCAATTCTTCCACAAACTGAACTTTTCGTCCTTCCAGCATTTCCGCAATCCGGTAAAGGATTTGTCCGCGATTAAACGCAGCTCTTTCCGACCAGGATCCGAATGCTTTCCGGGCTGCTACAACTGCATTCCGAAAGTCTTTCCGCGACGACAAGCACATGTTCGCCAAGGGTTGCCCCTTTTTGTCCAGCGGTGTGTAATATCTTCCTGATTCCGTTCTGGGGAACTGTCCGCCAATGAAGATTTTGTATGTTTTTAGTATTTCCAATCTTGACATAGTTTGTAAATCTTGTTTTTCCTCTCCCTTTATCCCTCTCCAAAGAGGGAGATTCAATCCGCTTCCCCCTTTGGAGGGGGACCGAGGGGGAGGATAATTCTACTCTCTTTTCAATTTTCCACTTTCAAATAAGCTCCCAGTCCCTGCAAACCTCCTTCTCTTCCGAAACCGCTTTCTTTGTATCCTCCGAAAGGTGATGTCGGGTCGAATTTATTGTACGTATTTGCCCAAACAACGCCGGCTCTCAATTTGGTTGTTAAATTGAAGATTCTGGAACCTTTATCTGTCCAAACTCCTGCCGCTAAACCGTATGGCGAATTATTTGCTTTCTGAATCACCTCATCAATGGTTCTGAAGGTCTGGATCGTGAGTACCGGTCCGAAAATTTCTTCCTGCGCGATTCTGCTCGATTGCGCCACATCCGTAAACAAGGTAGGACGAATAAACAATCCGTTCTTTGGAAGCGAGCATTTGCTTTCATACATTTCCGCGCCTTCTTTCTTGCCGATTTCGATGTATTTCCGAATCGATTCGTATTGTTCCCTGGAATTGATTGCTCCGATATCCGTATTCTTATCCAAAGGATCTCCGACATACAGCGTATCCAAACGGTCTTTCAACTTCCGGATCACTTCATCTGCAACGGATTCCTGTACAAACAATCTTGAACCTGCGCAGCACACATGCCCTTGATTAAAGAAGATTCCGTTTACAATTCCTTCAACTGCCTGATCAATCGGTGCGTCTTCAAAAACAATGTTTGCTGATTTTCCGCCTAATTCCAGTGTCAGTTTTTTTCCTGTCCCGGCAACTGCTTTCTGAATGATTTTTCCAACGTTTGTGGAACCGGTAAAGGCCACTTTATTCACATCCGGGTGATTCACAATTGCTGCTCCGGTATCACCATAACCTGTCAGAATATTCACGACCCCGGCAGGAAGTCCGCTTTCATGAATAATTTCTGCCAAAAGCATCGCTGTAAGTGGTGTCGTTTCCGCAGGTTTCAGTACTACCGTATTTCCGGCTGCCAATGCAGGAGCAATTTTCCAAGCAGCCATCAGCAAGGGGAAATTCCACGGAATGATTTGTCCGGCAACCCCCAAAGAACTCACTTTCCGGTTTGGAAAAGCATATTCTAGTTTATCTGCCCAACCGGCATAATAAAAGAAATGGTTGCATGCCAAGGGAACATCCACATCGCGGGATTCCCGAATGGTTTTTCCGGCGTCCAATGTTTCCACAACAGCCAGTTCTCTGGCTCTTTCCTGCATCAAACGGGCAATTCTGTAAATGTATTTTCCGCGTTCTTTTGCCGACAATTTGGACCAAACTGTTTCGTAAGCTAAGCGTGCTGCTGAAACTGCTTTTTCGACATCCGCCTCATTTGCATGAGCTACTTCCGCCAACACTTTTTCCGTAGCCGGATTGGTCGTTTGAAAGTATTTCCCTGAATCAGGAGCAACAAATTTCCCGTCGATGTATAATTCGTAACGCTCTTTCAGCTTCACGTGACTTGTACTTTCCGGACTCGGGCTGTAATCCCATCCTCCGTTGAAGTCGAATGCATTTTTTATTTGTCCTTTATCGAAGTTGTCGCTTTTTTTATGTTTTGCCATTTTCCTCCCCCTTTGTCCCCCTCCAAAGGGGGAAACTAAAAATTAATCTATTGAAAAATAATCTGCGCTTTGATAATGCCCGGTTTGTTGTTTCACCAACTGCATCAGTACATCATTTGCCAATGAACTTGCTCCGAAACGGAACCATTCATTGCTCAACCACTCGTTTCCAAGTGTTTCTTTTACCATGACCAAATTGTGCAATGCCAGTTTCGAAGAAGAAATTCCACCAGCCGGTTTCATTCCTACTTTCACTCCTGTTTTGAGATAAAAATCCTTGATCGCACAAAGCATCGTATATGTTACCTGCATCGTTGCAGCGGGCTGAATTTTTCCGGTTGATGTCTTGATAAAATCTGCGCCGGCATACATCGCAATATCGCTCGCTCTCCGCACCTGATCCAATGATGCCAATTCTCCGGTTTCCAGGATGACTTTCAAACGGGCTTTTCCGCAAGCTTCTTTGATCGCAGCAATTTCATCGAATACAAAATCGTATTCTCCGGCCAGGAATTTACCTCTCGAAATCACCATGTCGATTTCATCTGCACCATTTTCAACCGCAAAGCGGGTATCAGCCAGTTTGATTTCGCGCGTTGACTGTCCGCTTGGAAATGCTGTTGAAACAGATGCTACTTTGATTCCGGAATTTCCCAATGCTTTTTTGGCTTCGGCTACCATTGTCGGATAGACACAAATTGCCGCAACGGTTGGCAAACCCGGATAATCATCATGCAGATGCTGTGCTTTGTAACACAATTGACGAACCTTTCCCGGAGTATCTTTTCCTTCGAGGGTTGTTAAGTCAATCATATTCAGAACCAATTTCAATCCCTGAATTTTAGCTTCGTTCTTGATGCTTCGTGTTTGAAACCGGGCCACACGCTCTTCTACTCCTACTTTATCTACTGAAGGAGAAAGCTTGAAATCAGGGATGTTTTTTACCATTTTGTTTTTATTCATGTATGATGAATGTGATTTAATCAAAGATACTTAGAGGAAATTAATTGATTGTTAATTTTCGGAAAGAAATCCTGCTAAAAGGAATTAGTCTGCGAGAATGAGTGTTTTTGAATTTGTTACCCGGGTATGTGGTGGATAAGCGTACACTTATCCCTAAGACCTGCATTTCCAGCAAAAATCTTTTCACGAACTAAAGAAACTTTTTGAGCTTGTTTCCTCTTTTCTATTTATTTTTAACCAATGGTTACCTCAGAATTTCACGCATTTATCCCAACAGTACTAAAGGCTTGTGTTGAAGCTTCTGAAGCCATTATGCAAATCTACCAAACCGATTTCGATCCGGGAATTAAACTGGACGGAAGTCCTGTAACAAAAGCCGACTTACTTTCAAACGCCATTATCAAAAAAGCACTCGACCAAACAGAGATTCCAAGTATCATGGAAGAAATCCATAATTCTTCTTTTGAAGACCGGAAACAATGGAAAAGTGTCTGGATTGTGGACCCGCTGGATGGAACCAAAGAGTTCATTAAAAAGAATGATGAATTTGCTATTTGCATCGCGTTGGTTCACAAAAATCAGCCGGTATTGGGGTTTATTGCATCTCCGGTAAGTGAAGAAATTCTCATCGGTGGAAAAGGAGTTTCTCCTGCGGTAGTTCCTTTTGAAAAGATCAACGATCCCGAAAACTGGAAAATGATTGCTCCCAAAACCGACGTCAACAATCCGCTTCAAATAGCCGGAAGCCGTTCCCATCATTCCGGAACAGAACTGAAATTCAATCAGTCGATGCGGGAATTATTCGGAGAAGTCCAATTTGTAAAGAAAGGCAGCGCTTTGAAATTTTTCGATATTGCTTTGGGAAAAGCGGATGTTTATCCGAGATTTGCACCAACGATGGAATGGGATATTGCTGCCGGACAAGCCATTGTGGAAGCGCTCGGAGGAACGGTTGAGCATGCAGAAACCGGAAAATCGCTCGTTTACAACAAGGAAAATTTATACAACCCGTATTTTATTGTAAAATCAAAAGCTGTTATCGACCGACTGAAAAAATGAAATTACTACTTCTACTCTTTTTTTCATTGATCTTCATGGTTCCGGTTTGGGGACAGCAATACCGCGTTTTACCCATTGAAAGTTATTTCAGGGACGTTTCATTTTTCACCGATTCTTCATTCGTTCCGGTTTTTCCGGTAAATGATGTGCAGGTGAATTATTACCATACCGTGAAAGAACAAAAGAAACGCTATTCGAGTGTCGGCTACTTTGTCTATCAGCGCGAATTGATCCAACTCGTCAAAAAAGAAGGTGCAATCTGGATCAGCCCGATCCTGGATCTGCAATTGGGAGCCGAACGCGGCGATACGAACATGCGTCAATACTTAAACGTGCGTGGAATCCGGATTGAGGGAAGCATGAAAAACAAAGTCTTCTTTTCCGGGTCTTTTTATGAAAACCAGGCCGTTTTACCTGCTTATTTACAGCAATATGTCAACAATCGCGGGGAATTTTACCCCAATGTGTCGGATTCCAGTTATTACCAGGTCAATGCCGTGATTCCGGGGGGAGCGCGAACAAAACCATTCAAGACAAATGGTTTCGATTATGCATATGCAACGGGAATGATTCAATGGCAGGTATTGAAGGATTTAGCCGTGACGGTGGGAAACAGCCCGGTTTTCATCGGAAGTGGTTATCGCTCGGTACTCTATTCGGATAATTCTTTGCCGACAATGAATTTCCGGGTTTCCTATTCACCGGGAGAAAAATGGAATTTCCAGCTGATCCGTATGCAGGGAATGAATATGCTCCGGATTCCTTTTTCTACCAACGGAGAAGCTTTATACGAACGCAAAGCGCTCAGCCTCGGAGCCATTTATTACCAGCCGACCAAACATCTCCGGATCGGACTCATTGAAGGCGGAACCTGGACAAGGGGGGATTCCATTCAGAAACAAGCCGTGGAAGGTGGTTTTTATATTCCGATTCCGGGCGCGGCAACGATCCAGGAAGGAATCAACGGGAAGAGTTATGCTTATCTCGGTCTTGATTTCAACTGGAGAATCTGGAAGTTACTGGTTTACGGACAATACGGACGAAATCCCTATACCAAATCAAGTGATGTGGGACAAATTGGTCTGCGCTACTGGCCTTTCAAATCGCACAACTACCTCATTCACGTAGAATACAATCATACTTCTGCAAATGCTTACAAAGCCGCGAACCCGAGAATTCATTACAGCAATTTCAACCTTCCGGTCGGTCATCCGATGGGAGCCGGAGTAGATGAACTGGTGGTGAGATTACGGGCTGAGTGGAATCATTTATTTATCAGTTCTTCCACGAATTATTATTTCAATCAATCCGATAATTACAGACAACTGCTTCCGGTTTATGAAAACAATCCGAGTCTGAATCAAACCGTGTTTTACGAAAACCTGGAAATCGGTTACAACTTCAATCGTGCTTACGGATTGGAAATTTTCGGTTCTGCAAAATTGCGCCTGCTAGATAATCCGCTGCAAAAAGGACAATCTTATTGGTTTAACATCGGGCTTCGAACGGCTCTCAACAATCATTATTTCGACTTCTGATGCGTTTTCCTTTCCTCATAGCATTTGTTCTGATCTGTAAACTAAGTTTTTCGCAGGGAACGATTGACCGCATCCGTCATTTCAATCTGAAACCGGATATTCCTTCTGCCGAAACAATTCATCATTCCATTCAGCCGCTCATTCGTTACACGCCAATTAACACAACGGATTCGCGTTATACCGATACGCTTGTTTTTGACGGAGACACTTCTATTTTCAATGCGAAATTCAGCCCGAAAGGAAGTCACCGAAGTTTTGCCATCCTTCCTGCAACAGATAGTTATCTTCAATACGACACTGCTCTGAGTTACCGCGCAGCTATCGGGTTCAATTTTGAAAAAACGTGGGGAAAATGGTATAACCGGACTTTGCTGACTTCAGGATGGAGTTTAAGGGAAGATTACACCCAAACGCATGTGGCATTTTCTCCTTTGCAGGACCGCCCTTCTTTTTGGTTTACCGATATCCGCACCCGCCTGGGTTATACGCCAAACGACATGCTGCACATCAGTACCGGAATTGACAACCAATTTTTCGGAGAAGGTTATCGTTCACTGATCCAGGGAGACCAGGTGGCACCGAATCCGTTCGTGCAGTTTCGTGTGAACTTCTGGAATCTCGAATACGGTCTTTTGTACCAATTTATGCACGACAATAATTACGCGTCTAAAACCCGCGAATGGAAATACAACACAACGCATTATCTGAGTCTGAATATCGGATCCAATTTCAATATCATGTTGTTGGAATCGGTCATGTTTCAGGGTAAAGACAGTACTTACAAGCGCGGATACGAAGTAGAATACCTGAATCCTTTCGTTTTCTTCCGTCCGCAGGAATATAGTTTGGGTTCTACCGACAATGTTTTGCTTGCCATTCAGTCGTCTTATTATTTCGGATCGAAAAAGCATTGTGTTTATTTTCAATTGCCGTTGGATGAATTCGTATTGAAAGAAATCAAAAACCGCTCCAAATGGTGGGCAAATAAATACGGTGCACAATTGGGAATCAAAGGACAATTTAAAAAGTGGTCGTATTTACTGGAAGGAAACCTGGTTCGCCCGTATACGTTTTCGCACATTTCAAGCGGGCAAAATAACGGCTCTCTCGGTTTGCCATTGGGTCATTATTTGGGAAGTAATTTTGCCGAATTGCTTGCAACAGCTCAGATTCCGTTTAAGAATTTCCAGCTGACCTTATTTTCTTCCTTCTATTTAAAAGGTTACGACAATTCAGCGATCAGTTATGGGGGTGATATTTACA